>JBBIMC010000028.1:0-4439 GCA_037444605.1 Mycoplasmatota bacterium
ATGATGACGATGATGATCACGATGATCATGAAGACGAAGACGAGTACGAAGACGATTAATTAATCAAAAAGGTCTAGCGATTAAGCTGGACCTTTTTTTCGCGAATACGCAAGATTTTTAGGACAAGATAAGTGATAAACAGAAGATGGAATAAAATACTGTTTGGGCTAATCTCGAGATACCCAAAGGATGCATCAAGATAGACATCGAAACCTAAATGGAAATAAATCATAAGATAAGCGACATAGGCGAGTTTATGCAGTTTTCTCCACCTATCAGGACGTATCTTCTTTCTGATTGACATGAATGAACTGATCGTTAAAGGAATCATAATGATCGCTGCGATCAATCCTGAGGTATTGTATCCCCCTAAGGCAAGAGACAATCTTTCTATTCCGTGAGGAAGTAAGAAGATGAATCCCATAATCGCGAGATCCCCTCTAACAAGAAGGATTTTCTTATAGGGAACCCAGGTTTTCTTCATGACACCAGCAAACATAATCAAGATGAAAAACGCGAGGGTCAAGTGACCTCGATCAATGACGAAGGTAAGAAACGGAATATCAACGAATAAAACAAGCGTAGAGATAAGAAGCGATCCTAAAATAAACCAGCGTGCTTGCTTATGAATCCACTTGTTCCCAACATGGAGGATCCCATAAAGGATTATCGCGATAAGAATTGAAAGATTCGCCGTTAAAAACGTCATGTTATTCTCCGGTGACTAAGATCCCTACTTTAGGTACACGAGAGATGTTTTCAATGCCATGAGGAGAACTATTGATAATTTCATCCGTTAGATCCTGACCTGCGGCATAGCCATTATGATTTCCATTTCGCCAAAATGAAGAATCGGTGACATCATAAATAAATCCTTGAACAGCGATATATGCGGGTTTACCATCTTTACCATCATAATAGCTGAGTTCTTCTAAGGTGAGTTCGATCAGTTGTTCCTCATTGTTGGTTGGAACAGGGGTTTGTTCATTAGGTTCTTCAGCCGTACATGCAGATAAACCGATAACAATTAATAATACGAGTAGCCTTAAAAAGTGCTTCATATAATCCCTCCTATTGTCAATAGATTATCATAAATTGTCTATGGGAACGAATAGAATGCACTTTGTGGGATTTGATAAAAAAAGGGTTCATGTAGAACCCATTTTCTTTCTTTTTAATGCACGAATGGTAGTGATGATTAAGATCAATCCACTCAATGTTGTCAAACCCGAAGTGAAAGAAAACATAAAGACACCACTTTTAGATACTGCAGCGAATAAGATGAAACCATAAACCAATAACCATAATGCAAAAGGAATTTGAAATCCATTGAGAACTCGATATGAGGATTTCTCCTTTTTCTTTCTTAGAATAATCAGTAAACTAAGGAAGAACACACATCCGAAAAATGAGATTCCACTTGTTAGGAGAAAAATAAGTGAAAACAAGTCAACAAAGAAATCTCCCATGAAATTGTCTGTATTCCCTGCGAGTAATGTCAATAATGAAAAGGTAACAATCACACCATGAATGATGATGTTTAGTCCGTGAATGATGAAAACTAAGATGTCGGATCGACCAAAGGTTTTCATAGTATTCCTCCAAATAAGTTCATCAACACCCTCATTTTACCACCGTTATACATCTTGAGATAATATGTGAAGATATTATGGTTAATCATGCTTAAATTACAGAACATTACTTTATAATGGAATTAATCATTCATTGTTGATTTAAGTGAAAAGAGGTTAATACGCATGAATCAAGACATCTACAAAAAGAAACTACAAGGTGCCATCATCGGTCGTTTTGCAGGATGTGCTTTAGGTGCACCTGTTGAACTTATGGAAATCGGACAACTGATAAACTTTGCCCATGCGATTGAAGGCCAATCGTTTCCACCTAAAGACTATTTTTTAAAAGCACCAAACCCTGATGGGGTTCGCTACAAAGTGGGAAAGGGACGTGATTTCACAAAACCAGACATGTCTTTTTTGTCCACCGATGATGATATTGGATATACACTCTTATGCCTAATGATGCAAGAAGATAAGAAAGAAAAACTGACAACTGAGGATGTCGCAGCTTACTGGCTAAAATACCTTCCTAAAGAATGTACCTATACGGCAGAAAGAACAACACTTACCAATCTTGAACAAGGCATTGAACCCAAGTTGGCAGCCATTCCAAACAACCATGAACTCGATTATATTGGAGCTGCTATCCGAATCGATGGTTATGGCTATACGCATCCGGGCAATCCTCGTGAAGCAGCAAGACTCGCTTATATCGATAGTTACTTATCGCATAGAGATGAAGGAATTCATAGTGCGATGTACTTCGCAGCATTGATCGCCCTCGCCTTTGAGTCAAAAGATATTGATCAGAGCATGAATGAAGCATTAAAGTATATCCCTAAAGAAGGAAAATTCTATCAAGAGATCTCATGGGCGTTGTCCATGAAAGATCAAATCACCGACTATAGGATGGCGAATCGTCTTGTCACAGAAAGATATCCAGGCATGAGCTGGGTTCATGCAACAAACAATGCATGTCTTTCGGTTTGGGGAATCCATATAGGCCAACATGATTTTACAAAAGCGATTGGTGAGACGGTAGCTATGGCGTATGATAACGATTGTACAGCAGCAACCGTAGGCAGTGTGCTAGGTGCTTATCTAGGTATCGATCAGATTCCATCCTATTGGTACAAACCATGGAATAATAAGATACTTTCTTATTTGAATGGGATTCCTGAGTTTAAACTTGATGATGTCATTGAACGCTATTATCGACTTGGACTAGAATTTCTTAATCAATAACAAAAAAGTGCTCTTGTTTGAGCACTTTATTTTTTAAGATTATCGTTTACCGTAGACAAGACGTTTTCTTAGCGCTGCTGATGAGAATTCGATCACCATGACAACGATAATGATTCCCCAGAGATAAGCACCCGCATCTTGGTATCTAAAGTTACCAATCGCTGCTTGGAGTTCAAATCCTAAACGACCCGCACTGATTAAACCTAAGATAATCGCATTTCTCACGTTGATATCAAACCGATATAGGGAATGAGAGACGAAGTTCGCGAAGAGTTGAGGAACAATCCCGGCTCTAAGCTTTTGAACCTGGGTCGCACCTGTCGAATCTAACGCTTCTAAGATGCCTTTATCCATGTCTTCGACTGTTTCTGTGTAGAGCTTGGTAATCATCCCAGTGGAGGTGAATCCAATGGCGAGAACCCCGGCGAATACCCCAGGACCTACGACACGAATGAAAATCAAACCGATGACGAAGAAGGGCATCGTACGAATGAAGACGACTAAGACACTCACTAAGAATGCGACGAAGCTATTGGTAATATTTCTGCTACCCACAATACTTAATGGAATCGCAACTACCGTACCAATAATGGTACCTAAGAACGCCACCATGACGGTTTCATACATTAGGTAAGGCACATGATAGTTCTTTAATGAGAAAAGTTTTTCCCATGAAGGATTAGCAAGACCACTAAACATGTTCTTAACGATATCGACACCAGACTCACTGATCAGTGGTCCTTGAAAATCGGGAATACTCCAGATAAATAAAGCGATAATACCAAAGGCTAAGAGAAGCTTGAAAATGAGGGTTTTGGGACGATTTTGATAAACCTGTAGGACTTCTTGACTGTAGTTCATCTTAGGTCAGCTTCTTTCTTAGGTATCTCGATAAACTTTCAATCAAAATAATCACGGCGAACAGAACAAGAAGAATCATCCCAACATCTTCATACTGACGCCAACTGATTCGGTCAGAAAGGAGTAATCCAATCCCACCGGCACCTACGAACCCGATAATCGTCGCGCTGCGTAGATTGATTTCAAAGTTGTATAACACAATCGATAAATAGTTTCCTAATACTTGAGGTAATACTGCGGTACGTATCGCTTGAAGCTTATTCGCACCGGTAGACTCAATGGCTTCATAGGGAAGCATGTCCACGGTTTCAATGACTTCATAGAGCATTTTGGAAACGATGGTAAAAGTAAAGATGGATAACGCAATAAGACCTGCCATCGCACCCATACCCACAATGAACATAAGCATCGCTGCATAAACGAGCACAGGGATGGTACGAATGAGTGACATGATAAAGCGAATAGGGTTATAAATGAATGTCTTCTTCACGATATTCGATGAAGAGAAGATGGCCACAGGAATCGCGAAGAATGAGCCAATCAAGGTTCCACCGACGGATAATTGAATGGTTTCCAAGAGGGGTCCCCACATCCGAGGTGTAAATGAGAAGTTTGGATTGATAAGTCGCGAGATAATACGCCACATATTGCCCAGATTCGAGAAAAACTGGATTAAATCAATATTAGTTGCGATAATCGCTAACACGAAGACAATCAAGAGAATTAAAATGATAAATGCGGTAATTGGATAAGGTT
>JBBIMC010000028.1:4458-9432 GCA_037444605.1 Mycoplasmatota bacterium
GACTTCAAAAGCATTGGTGCGATAGGTTCGCGCTTCTTTTGAAACATAAGGTGAAAAAACATCCTTTAAGAATGCTTTGAACCGACCCTTGTTAGCTGTCGATATTTCCTTCTTCATACAACATCAACCTTCTTAAACATGATATCGTCTTCAGTGAGTTCACGATCATAGATCATCTTTAGAGTTTCTTCGGTAATTGAACGTGATGGACCATCAAAGACGATTTCTCCGGCTTTAATACCGATCACGCGATCAACGAATTTGAGAGCCACGTCCACGTGGTGCATGTTCGCGATGATCGTGATGTTATACTCTTTATTGATGCGCTTAAAGTCGGTCATGATCATATCGGCAGTGACGGGGTCAAGGGATGCCACAGGTTCATCGGCTAAGATGATGGTTGGATCTTGAGCTAAAGTGCGGGATAATGCCACACGTTGCATCTGACCACCAGAGAGTTGATCGGCACGGATAAACGCTTTATCTAAAATACCGACTTTATGGAGTGCTTCCAAAGCATCGAGATGGTCTTTTTTGGAGTAGTATCCAAAAAGTGACGCTAAAAATCCTTTATCAGCAATTTTAGCGGCGAGGACATTCTTGATTACAGTGGTTCTTTCCACAAGGTTAAAGGATTGGAAGACCATACCAATTTGTCGGCGGAATTTGCGTAAGGGAAGTCCTTTTAAGGATTCATCGACCAAGACATCGTTGACAATGAGTTGTCCAGATGTCGGTTCGATCATTTTGTTAATCAAACGGATGAGTGTCGATTTACCCGCACCACTAAGGCCGATAATCGCGACAAATTCTCCTTGTTTAATTTGTAAAGAGACGTTTTTGAGAGCAACGGTTCCATTGGGATACTGTTTGCCAACATTATTAAAATTAATCATATTCGTGCTCCTAGATGAACATAGAAGGCTAGTGTACTACTAGCCTTCATGCTCTAAATTTTTTATTGCGAGATAATGTTTTTTAAATTAGTTTCCTAATACGATGGATTGTGCAATTCTTGCTGCTTCATAGTCTTCATCGGTAACGATCGCGTAACCTGTATGGCTATAAACGGCGAATACTGCTAAACCTTCAGTGGTTGCAACTAATTCCATGAAAGCTGTTTGTAAATCTTCTTTAAGTTGAGAATTAACAGTCTTGTTAGATACGGCGATTGTATCGTTGAAGATACCAGGAGTTACGATGATAACATCAGTTTCTTCCCAAATGGATAGATCACGACCATATCCACCTTCACCATCTAGAATCCATTCGTCAGCGTAGTCTCTTCTAGCGTCTGCGTAAAGAGAAACGACATCGTATGTACCGGCAGCTAAACCAGCAAGTGAGTTACCATAACCACCAGTAGGTGCTTGGTTTGTTAAATCAGAGACTTTCTTTTCAAAGTTTTGATATAACCAAACGGATGGATAAACAGTACCTGCAGAAGAAGTAGCCCCTTGGACACCCCACTTAGCACTATTTAAATCTTCCCATGTTAATGCTGTGCCAGCGTTAACTTTGTTGGCAAGTTCTCTACCTTTAGCAGATGGACCAGCAACAACGATGGAACGATAATAAGTCACTTGGTTTTCGAGTGGTAATGTGGGTTGGCCATCATTCCAATCTTTAGCATTGGCGGAATCTTTGTTCAAACCATTTCTGGTTGCAGCCAAGATAACATCAATATTGCCATCTTCTGAATAGAGCGCATAGGTTCCACCAGGCAAGAATGCGATATCGGTTGTTCCGGCATCAAGTGCTTCACCAGCTGCTTCATAAGTCGCAGAAACTTCAACGGTCACGGATTCAAGTTGATCATAACCCATTTCCTGGAGCTTGGTTAAAAGCATTTCTTCAAGAGGTTCAACATACGCTAAAATCTGCGCTGGGTCTCTTGATGGAACGAATGTAATGGTAATTTCTGTGATGTCTTTTCCATCAGAACAAGCAGCTAAACCGAATACTGATACTAAGAACAATAATACGAGTAACAATTTCTTCATAACTTTATTCTTCTCTCCTCTATTTTTTTAACATGTGATTAACTATACATAGTTAAGACATATCTAGTTTTTATTATAACTGTTTTTTACTCGATGTAAACCTTTTGGGACGATAGAAATGAAAAAAAGTGACGAAATACTTTCATTTCATAGAGTTTTTATAGTTAAGATATTTCATGTATAATGAAACTAAAGTGAAATGAGGCTAGAAAGATGAAGACATTAAAGATCATATATACCAGCGATACCCATGGACGATTAACGTCTTATGATTTTGTATCTCAAACATCAGGGCCCTTTGGACTCACGCGACTTTCATCCTATCTAAAAGCGTTAGAGGAACCGTATTTATTATTGGACAACGGTGATTTTCTTCAAGGGTCACCGCTTTTGGATTATGCGAGAAAAGAAAAAGAGATCAATCCTGTTGCAACGATGTTTAATGCTATCAAGTATCCCTATGTCACCGTAGGGAATCATGATTTTAATTTTGGTCTTCACGTTTTGAATGATTTTGAAGATCAATTTCAGGGGAAAATCATTTGTGCGAATATATATAAAGATAACAAACCTTATTTTACACCATACGTGATCCACGAGGTTGCAGGAAAGAACATTGCAGTGATTGGTGTAACGACGGAGTATATTCCTTTTTGGGAAAGAAAAGAAAATATTGAAGGTCTTGAGTTTAGAGATGTCGTCAAAACAGTAAAAGAGATTATTACTGAACATAAGTTGAAAGAAAGATCCGATTTAATTGTTGTGTTATATCATGGTGGATTTGAAAAGGATATGAAGACGGGTGAACCCTTTGGAAGACTCACTGTGGAGAACAAAGGGTATGAACTCTTTCAGATAAAAGAGGTTGATCTCTTGTTAACAGGACATCAACACATCTCACAGATTCATGAAAAAGAGGGACGGATGGCTATTCAAACATCCCATAATGGGTTTGAGGCAGGAGTGATCGATGTCACATTTGACAATGGAAGACCGATGCTCAAAGCACAATTACTTAAACTAGTGAATTATCCTGTTGATCACGATAAAGAAATGCTCCTAGATCCACTGATTGAGAAAACCAATCAATACTTAAGTCAACCGGTAGGTATGATGAGCACCGATATGACGATCACATCTCCGCTTTCTGCTCGAATCACAAAACATCCATTGTTTCAATTGATCAACGAAGTTCAAAGGGCATACACAAACGCGGAAATATCTTGTTCATCCTTACCCAATGATACAAGAGGATTACCCAAAGAAGTGACATTAAGAGATATCTTTTTAAGTTTCCCATTTGAAAACGATCTCGTCGTATTAGAGGTTACTGGGGAACAACTCATAAGAGCACTGGAACAAAACGCAACTTATTTTACGATTCAAGATGATGAAGTCGTGATTAATCCAAAGTTCTTATTTCCTAAAGTGGAACACTACAATTATGATGTGTATGATGGGATCGAATACATTATTCATGTAGATCAGCCGATAGGTAAAAAAATAAGTGGAGTTCGTGTCAACGGGAAACCCATCGTTATAGATAAGGTATATACACTTGCATTAAATTCATACCGAGCCACAGGTGCAGGTGGCTTTGATGTGTTTCAAGAGGCGAAAATTGTTCATACCTATCCGGTATCGTATGTCGATATGATCTCGAACTATATTCAAAATCATGACATGTTGACAGTAAATGTCCTACATAATTTTCGGATCGTTAAAGGTGAATAAATAGAATAACAACGAGTGCATCACTTTTAATAGAGTGAAAAATCATTTAAGGCACATAAACCAAGAAAGAATGGGGTATTAAAGATGCTCATTCATCGCGTAGATTTTCAAGCCAAAGACACATCGTTTCCCAAACGCTTACCATTTTATGGAAACTCAATCAATCTGCTGAGTTCAGTCACTTTTTTTGTGGGTGATAATGGTTCAGGTAAATCGACACTGCTAGAATTGATTGCAGAGAAACTTCGATTGATTCGTATCTATCAACCTAAACAAACCTATGAGAAGCTCACAGCTTCGCTTGAACAAGCACTAGATTCTTTTATCGTTTCCTACACCACGCGTCCCAAAGGGGTCTTTTTTGGCGCTGAAGATTTTACATCTTACATCCATTCCCTTGAACAGGAAAAGATGCGTGCAAACATCGAACTTGAGCGTGTAGAGCGTGAATATCAACACAAATCGGCGTTCGCGAAAGGTCAAGCACGCATGCCCTATGCACGAACTCTAAACGACATCGAACAATTGCATAAAAATGACTTACTTAGAGAATCACATGGCGAAGCTTATCTTGATTTCTTTAAATCGAGAATAAGAGATCATCACCTCTATCTTCTTGATGAACCAGAAACACCGTTATCGATTCAAAATCAATTTGCACTCATGATCATCATCAAAGATGCCATCAAGCGAGGATGTCAATTTTTGATTGCCACTCATTCACCAGTGTTAACAGCATTTCCTGATGCTGTCATCTATGAACTTATGGATGGTGATATTCAAACAAGACGTTATGATGAATTAACTTTTATACAAACGATGAAAGATTTTCTTAACCATAAAGAGAATTACTTACATCGATTATTTGATGATGATCTAAAGGAATGAGCCGATCACATTTTCTATGCATGTCCTTATGTGAGAATGGATACGTCTTTATCTAGAGTGTGATAGAATGAATCGTAGAAGTCATCAAAGATTATCATCTTGATTAGAGGAGGAACCTTATGCCTAAAATCATCGCGGTCACATCGTGTCCTACAGGAATCGCTCATACCTATATGGCTGCTGAAATGCTTGAAAAAGCGGGAAAAACTTTAGGAATCCAAATCAAAGTTGAAACCAATGGTCTCATTGGTGTTGAAAATAAACTCACTGAAAAAGATATTCTTGAAGCGGATGCTGTGATTGTTGCTGCAGACGCAAAGGTCGATATGAAGCGATTTCACGGGAAACC
>JBBIMC010000028.1:9532-11560 GCA_037444605.1 Mycoplasmatota bacterium
TATAATACAACCCTTGCGAAACTCTTATATGATACAGGACAGGTTGCGTTTACGTTTATGCTTCCTGTTTTTGCTGGATTTATAGCGTTTGCGATTGCCGATCGACCCGGGTTAGTCCCTGGGTTTGTGGCTGGAGCGTTAGCCTACACGGGAGGATCAAGTTTTCTAGGGGCACTCCTTGGAGGATTTGCAGCAGGATATATTATTGAACTACTAAAGAAAGTATTCTCGTCTCTTCCCCGTTCGTTCAATCAAATAAAGCCTGTGCTTATCTTTCCTTTATTTAGTACACTTTTAGTGGCTTTAACCATGTTAGGGATTAACATCTTAGTCACCCCAATGACCAACGTTTTAAAGCATTTCTTGGAAGACTTAAGTGGAACAAGTGCTATTATTGTGGGACTCATTGCTGGAGGAATGATGGCAGTTGACATGGGTGGCCCGATTAATAAAGCAGCCTATGTTGTAGGCGTTGCTTCGATTTCTGGTGGGGTTTCATCCACCTTGATGGCAGCGGTTATGGCGGGAGGGATGACGCCTCCCTTAGGGATTGCCTTAGCCACACTTCTTTTCAAAGATCGATTCACCAAGCAACAACAGATTGCTGGAAAATCCAACTGGATCATGGGGGCTACGTTTATTACTGAGGGAGCCATTCCTTATGCAGCAGCCAATCCAAAGAAAGTCATTCCAGCGATCGTTTTAGGTTCCGCGTTAGCAGGAATGATTTCAGCAAGTTTAGGTGTTTCTGTACCTGCACCTCACGGGGGAATCTTCGTGATTTTCATCATGAAGAATTGGTGGGGATTTATCATCGCGTTATTATCTGGCATGAGTTTAACCGCGTTAATGCTTAAAATATTACTACCCAAATCACATGAGGAGAATGAGACCCTATGACGGTATTATCTTATACAGTAAAAAGTGAAGAAGGACTTCATGCTAGGCCAGCCACGGATCTCGTACGTTTAGCAGCCACCTTTAAAGGAACGATTGAGATTGAATATCGCATTCGTGTCAACATGAAATCAATGCTCATGGTCTTAAGCTTAGGCATCTATCAAGGGGAAACCTTCACGATTTATATGGATGGTGAAGATGAACATGGGATGAAAGAAAAAATTGAAGAAGTATTATTAAGAGAAGGACTCATTTAGGTAAACTAAGTGAGTCTTTTATAAACAAGAGCTTACATAAGATAAGAGGATATCCATTAGGTCATCCGAACACACACTATTTTCTTATATTTCCATATATGATATAATTAAAACTAGCATCATTCATTAGGGGGACATATGAAAAAGATCTATTTCATTGGATTGGCGATTACAGCTTTTCTTATCTTTGAACGGTATGTGTTCATCTTTCCTACCGTTTCATTACCTTGGGTGGTTAAGGATCTCTTTTTTGGTTTAGTTTTCGCCCATCTCTATTTTGCGGCAGCTTATATCCTTATGGTCATTCCAAGAGCTATCTTTAGTAAGCAATTTGCTGAATCAGTTTTTGCACTTAACTGGATTATTTACACAGCGATCGTTCTTTTTGGAATCACTTATTATCTTCAAAACGTTCAGTTAATCGATAAGAGTTTTATGCTTATCTATGGCGTTCCGATGATCATCATGGGTGGTATCCTTGAAAAAGTGGTTTATCTTCATGATCGAAAAGAGAATAATCAAGAAGATACAAAGCCATCGACACAGGCATGGTATGATCGAGATTTACTGGATGGGAAAGATCACATCATCCGATAGGAGAAGACAGTGAACAAGAAGAAACTTTATTTTATAGGACTTATTATCACCACATTTTTTATTATTCTAAAGATCATCTTTGTCATTGGAGATGCCAGTGTGATATGGATAATTAAAAACATCCTTCTAGGATATGTCATGGCACATGTCTATTTGGGTGTTTCGTTTGGCATGATGAATATCCCAAGATTCTATTATCAGAGCTGGTACATCAAGCATGCACAAGTAGGTGTCTGGGTTTTTGGTGTCATCATGACAGCTTTCGCAACCCTCA
>JBBIMC010000029.1:0-7585 GCA_037444605.1 Mycoplasmatota bacterium
TCAACAGCACCTGCTTCATATAGCGTACGATCCACACCCTGAAGACCAGCGATAAACGCGAGGAAAGAAACCCCAAGGGATAACCATAATTGAACTAAAATGATGATGAATGGAATATAGTCTGGATTTTGAAGCCATTGAATCGGTTCTAAGACAATGCCAAATCGGATAAGGAAGGCATTCGCATACCCATACATATCTCCAGAAAAGATCAATCGCCAGATGATATAGGCACCACCCGAAATGGAAGGTGCATAAATGATGAGCGTCATAAAAGAACGAACTTTCGGTTTGAGCTCATTGACAAGCCACGCAAAGACAAAAGATCCCAAATAACCAAGAGGGCCAGTGATCACGGCAAACATAATCGTGTTTTTAATCGCGATCAAGAAAACATCATCTTCAAAGAAGAGTCGACGATAGTTTTCCCATCCTGCCCATTTAGGAAATTCGAGCATATTAAAATAAGTGAAACTAAAGATTAGGGAAATCGCAACAGGCAAAACGGTAAAGATAAAGAACAAAAGGAAATAGGGTGCAAGCAAGATGTAGAGGTCACGACTCCGTTTAAAATCGCGTTTACGCTCTAACTTTCTCTTCGCACGTTCTTCTTTTCTTTTTGCTTGATAGCGTTTGATTCGAGATTGAATTGTTTCGATGACAGATGGCATAACGATGCTCCTTAATCTAGATCGAATTCTCGACGTTTACTTTCAATTTCACTGTTAATTATCGCTACATATTCATAAAGTGTGTCTCTAGGATTGGCTCCTGTATTAATGACTTTTCTTAAGGCATTATCCAAATGACGACCGGTGAAATAGCCACCCGGTACTTCAGGAATACCTCTGGTTTGTTCCCATTGTTGCTTCAGCACGAGTAAATCTTGGGTTGGCCATGGTAATTTTTCGAGTGCGTTGATGTTTGCGGTTGGATAACGTGCAGCTGCACCTAAAATTCCTTCCATTTCTCTTCCAAAACGGACTTGTGTATCCTCTTCAGTCCACCATTTCATGAATTCCCAAGCTAAATCTTTTTGTTTCGATTGATTCATCAACAAAATAGCTGTTCCAGTGGTGGGAACCACGTGATTGATGGTGTTATCTTCTTGACGAACACCAGGGACGGCTGTGAATCCCCAATTGCCTGAAATTTCAGGAGCAAATACGGAAAGTGTATTGTACATGCTGTAATAAGCAATACCGATTGGCATCTCGCCTGATCGAAAACGATTGACGAAATTGGCTTGGATTTGGAAACGATAATTGGTATAAAAGTCTGTCCATTGCTTAAAAGCATCCAGTGCTACACGATCGGATAAACCAGATTCTCGACCATCATTTTTGTAGAGTTCACCCCCATGTTGATAAAGCAGTGAAACAAACATGACGTTTGGAGCTAAGACACCTTGAACATTTTCAACAATATCAATTGGTAAATAGAAATCCAAATTCACACGTTGTAGTTCAGGGATGATTTCAATCACTTCTTCCCATGTTTCTGGGATATCGATGCCTAGTTCATCAAGGATATCCTTACGATAGAACATGACCGGAAATTGTTGGGTGTCAGGCAATCCATAATAACCATCTAGATACTCATAGGGAACAAAGGCACTTTCCTGGAATCGTTCTTGAACGAGAGGAAAATCATCAAATTGTGATAAATCATAGACAGCATTACGCATCGCGTAATTCACTGGTGTGGAATTCCCCACGCCAATGGCGACATCTGGACCATTTTTGGTTAAGGTTGCTGGGAGTAGTACATCCATGGAAACGAGTTGAAGATTGACTCCAATATTGTACGTCGATGTAAATTCTTCATCGATCATTCGACGCATGATATTTGCCTGATCACGACCACTACCAATCCAAACGGTTATCGATCCATCTAAATCTTGATTGGTCGATGTGGAAGATAATGAATTATAATCCACGATAAATGATGCAATAAAATTGTTCATGCTAAACCATAAATTTTGCCAGAAATTCGCATTGATTTGGTCAATGTTCTTTTCGGGGGCATGAATGGCAATATAGTCGATGGCTAGTGGTTGTTCTTTGATTTCTAAAACCCATGAACCAAGCGCAGAAATGTTATTTTGATATTCCGATAAGCGGCGATGAATGGTTTCAGGTTCTTCGATAAATGCTGCTAATTGAAGTGCTACTTTATCCAAAATAACCGTATGTGTCGAGGATTCCCCTGTCATTTGAAATAAGTTATTTGAAATCTTTTCGAGTGTCTCTTGAGTTTCAGCAAACATAGGCAACATATCAGGAAGACGGTTGACAAGAAGATAATCGCGATACAAATCAGGTTGAGCAGTGGTAATCATGATGATGTCGCGATAAATCTTATTGAGTGTATTAATGACTTCAGAAACTTCACGAATCGACTCATTAAAGTCACCTAAGACGACTTCAAAACTGATTTCATGTCGACCAGGAGTTAAATAAAACTCATAGGCTTCTTCTTCCCCAACCGTATAGACATTCCAATTACCCGAATAAACAAACGGAATCTCAGAAGCTTCGGCGAATGGAACCTGTCCATCAATTCGCATCCGTCGTGTGACATATGCACCACGAATGTAAGATTGTTTCGCTCGAAGACTAATTTGATAAAATCCAGCATTTTCAACATCAAACTCATAGGTGATCCAATCACCTACGATACGCCAATTGTAACCACCACCTGTGTTTGCACGAAGTGCATAACTACTTTGAGGTGATGAAATGGCTGATGTACGATCCGCGATAGGATAAAGTGTTGGCGATGATTTTTCTAACATGTTTTGGCCTTGAATGATAATCATTTCTTCGCCAGAAAGATCATTAGATAAACTCGAATAATCATCACGATAAGTAGTATATGAGTTGACTTCATCTTCTTGGAATATCAAAAGGGCATCGATTAGCATCGGCTCCTTAAGCGCTATTAAATCAATCGTGTTTGTGCCACTTTCAAAATAGAACAAAAGGGATTCTGTAATCAAACCTTCTGCATCAGTTAGCGTCGTTTCAACCCAACGAGGTGCCTCAATTTGACGAGGAATAATATCATTCCCATTTTGATCTTGAATGAATGTGTTGGTTTCGCTAATCCAAATACGTGCAAAAGAAAGTTTTTCTGCGGCTCGATAGGGAAGCTCACCATTGATCCAAAGCGAACGTTCGATACGACTGCTTTTACCTTCAATTGGATAATAAGAAAGTTGAATGTTATAATAACCCGCATCAATGACATTAAATGAAAAATGAACGGATGAACTGTCATCGGTCATGATAAGATTACTGGTCTTTTCGTATGCATCCCCTGAAATAATCTCAAATCCATGGCTCAAAATCGGATCCATGTGATCAGATGTTAATTGGTAATTGGCTTGAGGTCTATTCATGTCGTGTTGATTGAGATAGGTTTCATACTCACTATCTTCAAATACTGCAAGCTCAAGATCCTTTTTGAATCCATGAGTGAACAATACATTTTCAGACTGAAAAAAGCTTGCAACGATCAAGCCAACAATGATCAAACCCAATGTGAGGAGAATACCCTTCTTTAACGTCACACATCACACCTCATTTGCTTAGAAAATGATAAAAAGACGTAAGGTTGTCTATATAAGTATTATAACCGTTTTTTCTTTAGATTACAAGAATTTTTTTGACATTTAAGAAATTAATTTAATTTCTTACGCATAAAAGAAAAAGCGGAATGCGAACATCCCGCTTTTATTCATTTTTTGCTTATTGACTATTCAACAAATTCGAATTGATCAAAGATGTCAACAAATAAGAACTTACGATAACCTGCGGCTAACATATCGTCTTCAGTGATGACTTGAACACCCCAAACCCAGTTATCAATTGCATAGAAATAATCTGCTGCAATACGACGGTTGTGAGTATCTGAAGCATAATCAACACCATTATTCGCCCAGAATGCTAAGAATTGATCACGACCAATGGCCATATTCTTACCAGAATCACCACCAGCTAATGTCACTTGTGCAGCATTCTTGGTCTTAATTGATCCACCAATACCATCATAAACACGATAAATTTCATATTCGTTTTGGAGAATAAGTTCTTTATCTTCTTCTTGAATTTGGATAATTTGGGTCAATTCAGCTTCTGGTCTCATAACTGCGGCTAAAGTATAACCTTGACCAGTATTAATTGCTGTACCACCAAACGCATCAAAGTATGCTGCTGTGAAGAGTAATGGATATGCACCAATCACGTTGGATCCATCTGCTGCTGGAGCGAGTTCATCAGAAGTCATAGATAAGCTTTGGAAGAACGCAAAGTTAGAAGTTGTCATACCTGTGGTTGCATAATCAACCCACATCTTCCAAGGAGCTGGGTTAATGAATTCAAATGGAAGAGTTACATCAACGAAACCTCTCCAGAACACACCACCAGTAAGTTGGATACCTGTTGCATCAAGGGTTAAACCTTCCATGGTCAATGTCTTACCAAGAGCTGCTGTATTTACACCTAGAACATTACGTCCAAATTCACGTCCGTTCAATGTGTTACCAATGGATGCTGCTGAGTTGTGGAACACAACGACGTATCCATTTTCAGGAATAGGGATATTGGTTAAGTATGTTGTACCTGCTGGAAGTGCAACACCTGTTGGGTTTTCAGCATTGAAAATCTTCTTGCCAATACCATCATAAATAGTGTCAATAACGCCATCAACGATCGTAAACGCAACACCCCAGTCACTGCCTGCAACAACACCAAGGTTGTTCACTGCTAGTGGTACTTGAGTACCTTCAAAAGCAGGTGTATAGACCATTGGGTATGGTGAGCTGATCAAAATATTTTCAGCATTGACATTGCTATAAGGAATATAAATTTCATGTCCTTCTTGTGTAACAAGTTTAAAGGTAAGCGGTGCACCCATAGTTGCGTTGACATTCGCAGCCATGAATGGACCAGATGCGAGCATACCATATTGCTTATATGGCATCTTTTCAACAGTGACAGTCTTCTTATACATTTGGAAAACTTTACCTGCAGAAACGTAAGCTGTTAAAACAACAGTCTTGTTAGCTTGGTCAAAATGGGGACGTAATACTTTACCTGTTGCACTGAAGTAATTGGGTTCAGTGGTTTCCCATTGAATGTTCGCGCCATTTGCTACGCTTGGGAGTGCAACGGATTCATTGATGATATCTTCTGCCAAGAGATCACCGATCGTATTGATCGCACCAGCAACTTTTTCTTCATCAGATTCTGGAAGTGCAGGAACTGTTAAATTAAAGTTCTTGGCTGTCACTTGACCATCTTTGAATAATAAAGCGGTTAAAATAACTTCGACATCACCAGTTGTAAAGCTTGGTTGATTGACTTTACCTGTTGCGTTGACATATTCTGGATGGCTAGATTGCCAAACGATTACGATGTCATCTAACGTTGGTAACACGATGTCTGATGTCACGGTTGATGCAGGTAAAGAAAGTTTTCTTGCTTCATCTGCCAAATATTCGTCTAGCACAGGTGTGTAGGGAACATATTCATCGCGTGGGAGGAAGTCATCAAGAGTGTCTTCGATTCCTGTAAGAGAATCTTGGATATCTCCGATTTGATCTGTAAATTCATCCACGGGTAAGTACGCAATTTCTTCACCACATGCGGCTAGCGAAACAGCTAACACGACGAGTAACAATAAACTAAAGAGTTTTTTCATTGCATTCACTTTTCCTTTCAAATTTTAAGACTTAAGTTGACTATGCATGTAACTTGTCTCTACAAGTATAATATCACACAATAAAAGCGGTTTCAATACCCAATATGCTGAAATTTACTTTTTCGTTTCAAGTCATGTTTTTAGCATAAAAACGCTTACTTAGCGATAAAACAAAGATTTTTGGCTTTTTCAAAGAAAAATATTTACTTTTTTCCTTATTGAAATAAATTGACTATACATGTTTATCGTGCTATAATATCGTGTGAAATGAGGTACTATGAATGAGAAAAAAACTATACATGATGATTTCATTATTACTCATCACATTTGGCTTGTTTGCGTGTGAAACTACACCAACTTTACCCACAGATCAGGATATTGTCGATGCGGTGATTGTTCAATTGGAAATAGGTTTTGCCACCGGTGATGATTCCAGTCAAGTCACACAAAACATCACACTTGATGCTGCGATCAATGATGTAACTATCACTTGGGAATCATCCCATCCACAGATCATTTCGACATTTGGCATCGTTGTTCGACCTGTTGAAGACACTACGGTTACCTTAACCGCGACGTTGACCTATCAATCTTATTCAACAGATAAAATATTCCTAGTTGTTGTCAAAGCGGAAGAGATTGTGATCGATCCCCTTGAACTCGCATTAGACCAAACCAATCAAGCACTTAGTTATCAAATGAATATCTTATTTAACTCTGATGAAGATTCATATACTGTTATCGTAAAGATGGATGAAAATGGTGCGCGTGTTGATGCACTTGGAGCTGTTATTTATTACGAAGTCGTCGGTGATGTTTGTTATATCTACGAACTCATCGGTATTGAATGGCAGAAATCTGAAGTCACATGTAGTGAAAAAGGTACTGCTGAACTAAGTTTTATCAATAATTTTAGCAAAGATTATTTTGTTGAACAGACAGATGGTTCTTCTACCTACTATATCCTATTGACTGATTACTACAATTCGCTTCAATCGTTTTTAGGTGGCGTCATTACTTCCAATTTCAGAATGACATTACAAGATGATTATATCCATACGATTAGCTTTACCATGGTAGATGATTCGATTACATTTGATATTGTCATCACCCTTTCTGGATATAATTCAACGACTGTCACATTGCCTACCATAACCTCATGATATTAGCATTTGATATCGGAGGTACAGCGATAAAGTATGGTTTAATCAATGATCAAGGAGACTTGATTGAAAAGCATTCGATGGCTACCGACGCACATCTCGGTGGAGCATCGATTCTTTTTCGTTTACTTGAAAAGATTAATCACTTCAAAAATCGATGTGAGTTATCGGGCATCGCGATTAGCTCTGCGGGTGTCATCAATCCTTACACTGGTGTGGTACTGGCGACGACAGATACGATGAAGGATTATGCAGGAACACAACTTAAAAGCGAAATTGAAACCAGGACAGAACTCTTTACAACCGTTGAAAACGATGTCAATTGTGCAGCACTTGCAGAGACAGTTTATGGTAATCCGCCAATTAAAGATTTCTTAGCGATGACGATCGGTACTGGTATCGGTGGTGCTATCATGAAGGATGGAAAAATTAATCATGGGCAATCATTTAGTGCTGGCGAATGGGGAAGAATGCTCATTCATGGACTACCTTTTGAAAAACTTGCTTCATTATCATCTTTACTGCTTTATGCTAAAGACATTGGTCTCGATGTCTCACACACACATGAGGTATTTGAAAAATTCGATCATATGGATCCACTAGCTGTTAAAGCAGTCCAAAGATTTTATGACTATTTAGCAGATGGAATCGTGAACCTGATCTACACTTTTAATCCTTCTCATCTCGTGATTGGGGGAGGCATCTCAAATCGCGGA
>JBBIMC010000029.1:7615-10944 GCA_037444605.1 Mycoplasmatota bacterium
AATCGCTGAAGGCTCTATTGGATTTAATCGTAGAATAGAGCCTTATTTTTATAATTCATGCACTTTGCAACTGGCCACATCGAAGAACGATTCAGGGATGTTAGGAGCATATATCCATCATCAATTTGAAAAAAGAAAAAAGTGATTTTCATCACTCATTTCATTCGAAGATAAGATTAATTTCTTGTCTTTTTTTTATATAATTACGGCAGGTAAATCACATCTACACCCACCTCGAACATTCGTTTCCAAGGCATCCAAACATTTTTAATTTGGATATGCTTTTCAATGGGTTCTAAATAGGTATGAACAAAGGATTTAAGTTCTTGATGAACCATGGATTCTATCTTATTAAGATCATGGCTGACATCGAAATAATTCATGCCAAACTCTTTTAGTTGACTATTGACTAAACCTCTTACTAAAGCCATATACCCGTAATCTTCCACGTAGCGACTTACCAAGAAATTGTAGTGTTGCTGACTCACCCCTCTTGCCCATGTTTGGATGGCATGAGGGATGGTTGTTCCTAAAGTATTTGAGGATGTGTTCCAACCTGCATAAGCACCTAATTTTAACAATAAATTCTTCTGTTTTAGCAGTTGCATCAACTCATGATCTGATCCGTTAAGTGTTGCCACATCTGCCACTACCTTGTTTTCAATCGTGATAACTTCTTCCATTAACTCAACGAAATCCACAAGATTTCTCACTGTTCTAAGTCCTTCATCTCGTTTTGCCTGAATCTGAGAGGAGGATGCCATTTTGGTTCCTGATGCGTTAACAAATAACACGATATCTGATTCACTCAACGAACTCACGATACGTCCTCCAGCTGCTCGAATCTGATAACGTACCGTAACATCAAGATAGCGATCTTCAAGAAGCGGGATACTTTGTGCAGCGGACGGAGTTGGATAGTGAATATAAAATTTAGGCTTTTTATGATTTAATTCGAGATACATCCTGCTCAATAGGGTGTTGGCAACTTCATCTGCACCAGGATACATGTAGATTTTGCTTGCAAGCCCGAAACGATCAATGTCCTGTTTAATGATTTCTTGATTTTTTGCAGTATACCCATATTGTGCTGCATCATCTTGAGGGATGATTAAAAAGTCGATAATTTGCTCATTCACATTTTCTATGGTTACACGATTCATATCCAAGTTGAGCTGTCGTCTACTAAGATAATCATTTAAATATTCACTTGGAATCGATAAAGAATCGTAATACTTCTTTTCTTCTTCAATGGCGATACCTAACTCAATTTTATGTCCTATAAATCCTGACTTAAATATTTCTAGGCCGCATTTTCCGTAATAGTCAGGTTCTTCATCACTCGAACTATATTGTGGACAACGCATGATTAAATCAAAAGCAAAGATCTTTAATTTGGGGTTCTGTTTTTTAAGTTTGTGTAGAATGTCAAATCTAGCTGTTAACGTTTCTTTTGGTAGATGATGAAGTCTTGAAGGTACCAATCCTCCATAAAGGAGCATGTCCATCGAAACGACAAGTCCACTTGCGTCACGGCATTCCTTTTCAAGAAAGCGATCCAACGCTTGAGTGTCAGCAGGTGTTTTCTTTTGTCCTAAAATAGAGAGGTCTGGTACGACAACTTGAAATGATGCATCATCAAAAATTTGTCTCGGATAGATTAAGTTGCAGGGTCTTTCGTCCAGGGGGAGTAATACAATTTTTGGCATAGGAATCCTCCGTTATTTCATCTTCTTCATTATACCACGATTGAATGTATAGTCAACTTGGCAATAAGAATATCTTTGATCTAAGCATCATCCCTAATTCCCATAAAATCCCATCGACTTTTATTTTATTAAAAAATAAAGAATGGTGTTCATTTCTCATAGAAAACCCAAAAACTTGGTGTATAATGAGTATAGAAAACGCTTTTAGGAGATAAACATGAAAACCACATCATTACACGAAAAACATCTCGGGTTACATGCGAAAATGATTGAGTATGCTGGATTTCATATGCCAGTATCTTATACCGGAATTACGGAAGAGCATCTCGCTGTTCGTACAGGTATGGGAATTTTCGATGTATCCCACATGGGTGAATTTTTGATTGAGGGTACTGAAGCCCTCACGTTTGTGAATCATCTGATCACCAACACGATTACTGCAGATACCTCCAAAGTCACCTATTCTCTCATGTGTGATGAAAAAGGATTTGTCGTCGATGACCTTTTGGTTTACGTGATGAAAGAAAACCAGATTTTACTGGTGGTGAATGCTGGTAATATCGATAAAGATTTTGCCTGGGTCACCGAACAAGCCAAATCATTTAACATCACCCCACGAAACCTCTCTGCTGATTATGGTCAAGTCGCGATTCAAGGACCTCTTGTCGCAGAAAACATAGAGAACATGCTTGGTATCGATGGCAGCGATCTAAGCTTCATGACCTATAAGGTCGTCCCTTATTTAGATGGTTATGTCATCTTCTCTCGTACTGGTTACACAGGTGAAGATGGCTTTGAGATTTACGGGAAACCTGAACTGATCAATGATGTCTGGGATAAAGCCATCGCCTATGGGGTCATCCCTTGTGGCTTAGGTGCGAGAGATACCCTACGTTTTGAAGCGAATCTTCCTCTTTATGGTCACGAAATCAGCGATAGCATCAATCCGGTTGAAGCTGGTCTAAATTTCGCTGTTAAACTCGATAAACCCTTTATTGGTAGAGATGCGCTTGTTTCCTATAAAGAAGCGCCAAAACGGAAGATTGTAGGCTTAGAGCTCCTAGAAAGAAACATCCCAAGACATGGATATAAAGTGTTTAAGGGTGAACAAGAAATCGGTGTGATTACCACAGGTTATTTACTTCCTACACTCGAGACACCGATTGCTAACGCTTTAATCGATATTGAACATAGTGCTATGGGCAATGAATTATTCGTCCAAATCAGAAATAATTTTGTTCCTGCTCGGATTAGAAATCGTAAATTTTATACTAAGAAATACAACAAATAGGAGGAATTTCCATGCTAGTCAAAGAAGGTTTACTTTACAGTGAAAGTCATGAATGGGTGAAGGCAGAAGGGAAAGTCGCGTGGATCGGTATTTCTGATCATGCACAACATGCATTAGGATCTGTCGTCTTCATCGAGCTACCCAAAGTGGGTAAAGAGATTAAAAAAGGAGACTCCATCGGTGCTGTCGAATCCGTAAAAGCTGCTTCCGATGTTTATGCCCCGGTGTCATGCAAAGTGCTCGAAGTGAATGATGCACTCTTAAATGCTCCAGAACTTCTCAATGATGATCCCTATGGAAGCTGGATCGCCAAAGTCGAATTGACCAAA
>JBBIMC010000030.1:0-3124 GCA_037444605.1 Mycoplasmatota bacterium
TGCATCGCTTTTTCTTGTTCCATCGGACTTAGTTTGCCATGAAGAATATAAATAGGTGATTGAAATTCACGTGTTAATTCTTGGTATAACGTATCAATGTTGTCAGTTACTTTATCTGAATCGATCGCGGGTACAACAACAAAGATATGCTCTTTTCGGGTTATAGCAGAATGCATCTGATCGAAGAGTTGATTGACGTGATCTTTAGTAATATAGTGTGTTTTTACAGGTTTCCGTTCTTTCGGTTTTTCTTTAATGATCGAGACACGAGATTCGCCAAAAGCAACCATCGCTAGTGTCCGAGGAATCGGCGTCGCCGTTAAATAGATGACATCTTTGGACTTGGCCTTCATCATGAGAGACTCCCTAGTAGCAACACCAAACTTGTGCTGCTCATCGATAATCACGAGTCCTAGATGATGAAACATGACATCCTCTTCAATCATGGCGTGTGTGCCAATGACTATATCATATTCGTGGCGTCTAATCTTATCTTTGATCTCTTCTTTATTTTTTGTTTTACCCGTTAATAAGGCGATTTTAGAGTCTTTCAATAGTGAAGAAAATAACTGAAAATGCTGTTGAGCGAGGAGTTCTGTTGGTGCCATTAAGCTCACCTGTTCACCTGCGGTGATGATGGCATAAGCTGCAAGCAAACTGACAATAGTTTTGCCTGATCCCACATCACCTTGGATAAGACGGTAACTTGCATGATCCTTCTTAAAGTCGCGGAATATATCGTTTACCGCTTCCTTTTGTTCTTGAGTAAGCGTAAAGGGGAGTTGATCAATCAGTTGTTTGACACGAATAATGTCATAGGCTTTGGGCAACCTTTTTTCGATGGAAGGTTGGCTACTCATCAGTCTGAGCTGAAGAAAAAAAGCTTCCTCATATTTCATGCGTCTTTTGGCATATTCAATCTCGGCGAATGATTTAGGTAGATGAAGCATCAGGAACGCATCTTGTCTGGTCGGCATATGATAGGTTGAAAGCAAATCTTTAGGCAGATTTTCATAGATGGTCACTTGATTGTTTTCCTTGATTGATTCAATCAAGTTTTGTACCGTTTTATCATGCAATCCTTCAATCCCATAATGCGGTTTGATCGATAACTTCTTTTCTGCTTTAATGACGGATGTCGCATTGATCTGATGGCGATAAAAGTGATATGTTCCCTTAATTTGAACTTCATCACCCATCAAAAGTTGTTTCACTAAATATCCTTTGCCAAATGCAATGATGTCTATCTGGTCATGAAGTGCTTCAATTTTAAAGACCACACGATCTGCTTTGGGTCCACGTATGAGTTTGGGTTCACTCTTGATCACACCTAAAATCGTGATGACATCTTTGTGTCTTGCTTGATGAAAATCAGTAATTGAAAAGTCTTCATAACCTTTAGGTAAATAAGAAACAAGGTCATAGGTTGACCATAAATGATTGTTTCTTAAAATGCGCAAGGTTGAAGGACCAATGCCCTTGACTTGATCGAGTTTGATATCCATCTTCTCACCCATTCTTATTATACATGAAAAGAATCGGTGAATTTATGCGGGATATTTTTGGAGTAATGCAATCACTTCATCTTTGGTTAGCACACGACCATAGGCAACAATTTTCTGATCGAAAATAAGGCCTGGTGTCCGCATAAGTCCCGATGAAGCGATTCGTTTCATATCTGTGACATATTCGATGTCTACTTGTGCCTGTGTCTCTTTGACAGCCGCTTCAACATTTTCTAGTAACTTCTTACAATTAGCACATCCTGAACCTAATACTTGAATTTTCATATATTTCCTTTCTTATTTAAATGAGCCATGGCCCAATGATATTAAAGAGATACCCTACAGCAATGATGCTGATCGAAACGATCCCGACAAAGACCCATAATAATTTGGGTTTAATCACTTGCTTAATCATAATGATTGAAGGTAATGATAGCGCGGTAACAGCCATCATGAAAGCAAGAACGGTCCCAAGACCGACACCTTTACTGACCAAAGCTTCTGCGATGGGAAGTGTACCAAAGATATCTGCATACATCGGAATGCCTACAATCGTTGCCAGTAAAACTGAAAAGGGATTATTTTTTCCTAATATGGATTCAATGAATGACTGTGGGATATATCCATGGATAATCGCACCAATACCGACACCGATGATCACATATGGCCAAACCCGGTGGAGTATGGTCTTCACTTGATCAAACGCATAGCGTGAACGATCTTTTCTTGACATCACATGTTCAAGTCCATCATCACATGCTACGATCGATTCATCATTTTTTTCTCTTACAAAATCTTCAACATAATTTTCAAGTTTTAATGCACTAATCATTGAGCCTGAGAGGACCGCGATGATGAGTCCAACAAGCACATATGCAAGTGCTATATTCCAATTAAAAATGCTTGCGAGTAAAATTACAGAGGCTAAATCCACGAGGGGGGAGGAGATTAGAAAACTAAACGTGACACCGATGGGTAACCCCGCTTTGGTAAATCCGATGAAAATAGGAATCGACGAACATGAGCAAAAGGGTGTCACTGTTCCAAGTAAAGCACCTAATGTATTCGCCCAAAAACCATTGACTTTTGCTAAAATACTTCGTGTCTTTTCAGGAGTGATATAGGATTGTAGATAAGATGCGATAAAGATTAATATGACTAACAAAAGGAAAATCTTGATGGTGTCATAGAAGAAAAAGATGATACTTTCTGTCGTGACTGATTCGGCATTAAGACCAAAAACATCGATCAATAACCGACGCAGAATGGCATCAAGCCACATCATTTTAAGGAATTGATCATTGATGAATTGAAACACGACATCCTCCTTGTTCCGTAACTTGAGTTGTTTTAAGTTCTTGCAAGAAGGCGATTAATTCATCAATTTTTTCCATGTTTACTTGATGCTTTTTCCATGTACCTTCTTTATGTGTTGTTGTCAAGCCCGTATCACTCAACATTTTTAGGTGGTGAGATAATGTCGGTTGTGTAATGGGTAACCCTTCGATCAATGTGCAACCACACGTTTCACCCGCGAGCAAACGTTTAAGAATGATTAACCGATGTGGGTCGCTCAATACTTTAAAAAGTTCAGCCTTTTCTTTCATAGGTTTCTCCTT
>JBBIMC010000030.1:3176-10821 GCA_037444605.1 Mycoplasmatota bacterium
AGGAAGAAAGTCAATAAGAAAAGCCGTTTTCACGGCTTATCGTATTTTCTTCGTTGTAAAGATTCGCATCGCATTCATCACAGCCAATATCGAGACACCTACATCTGCAAAGATCGCTAACCACATACTGGCATATCCTAAAGCACCTAAAATTAGGACTACCCCTTTTATTCCTAATGCAAAGAAGATATTTTGGAAAACAATACGCATGGTTTTTCTGGCGATTTGATAGGCCATGAGTACTTTTTCTGGATCATCGTTCATTATGACTGCATCCGCTGCCTCAATAGCTGCATCGCTTCCGATTCCACCCATGGCGATTCCAAGATCCGCGGTGGCAAGCACCGGGGCATCATTGATACCATCCCCGATAAAGGCCACCCTCTTTTCTTGTTTAATCGCATCCACAATTCGAATTTTATCTTCAGGAACACAATTGGCGTAGTAATCATCGAGTCCAAGTTGGAAGGAGACATCTTTCGCTGCTGATTCATAGTCTCCTGAGACCATGCTGACGAGTCTATGACGCTTAAGTAAATGTTCGACCGTTTTCTTTGCTGAGGGTCTTACAGTGTCTTTAATGACGATGTACCCCATGAATTCTTGGTTTGCGGCAACATAAACGATCGTTCCCATTTCATGGGTTTTCATATACTTGATATGATACTCATCAAGGAGGCGTTCATTGCCCACTAAAAGATGGATCCCTTTATAGTTGGCACGTATCCCTTTACCCGCTAATTCGCGAATCGTCAAGACATGCTTATCTTCTGGTTTCTTCCCATAGGCATCTAAGATGGATTTTGCAATCGGATGATTGGAGTGATATTCTGCGTGAGCTGCATACTCTAAAATCAGTTCGGGTTCACCTGAAACAACCTGGGCAACTTGGAACTTTCCTTCGGTAAGTGTTCCCGTTTTATCAAAGACGAAATGTTCAATACCAGATAACGCTTCTAAATCACTACCGCTCTTAAAGAGAATACCTTTTCTTGATGTGGATCCAATCCCTGCAAAAAAGGAGAGCGGGATCGATAAAACGAGGGCACAAGGACAACTGATGACCAAGAAAATGAGGGCACGTCTGATATAGATGGCATGAAGACTTATATAACTTACTTCTTGTATGATGGAAAGTATAGCAGGAACCACAAACGCAAGCACAACAGCAAGCCCCACCACGATCGGTGTGTAGTATTTCGCGAATTTGGTCATAAACTTCTCAGTTTTTGCCTTTTTCATTTGGTTATTCTCAATAAAATCGAGGATTTTATGCACTGTCGAATTTTGGTATTCTTTCATCACTTGTACACGAATTAACCCTGATAAGTTGATGGAACCTGAAACCACTTCAACGCCTTCATAGGCATCTCTCGGCATGGCTTCACCTGTCACAGAGGAAGTATCGAGCCAAGAACTCCCTTCAGTCACGATGCCATCCACAGGAACCTTTTCACCAGGTCTAACGACGATGATATCACCGACTACAAGCCCTTCGGGAAGCGTATCAACCATACCTTCTGATGTAAGTCGATGGGCAGTTGTGGGTTTAATGTCCATGAGTGCTTTAATGTCTTTTCTTGATTTACTCACGGATAAATCCTGCAAGTATTCACCAATGCGATAAAAGAACATCACAGCAATCGCTTCGACATATTCGCCCAAGATGAGAGCACCGATCGTCGCGATCATCATTAAGAAATGTTCATCAAAAATTTGTCCACGAAGGATATTTTTATACGCCTTAATGATCACTTTATAGCCAAAAATCACATAGGAACCTAAATAAAGAATGATACGTATGATCTGAAGAGCCAAAACATCAATTCCTGTAAGAAGAAAGGCAAGAAGAGCGATGAAAAGACCTCCAGCATACATCAGCCATTCATTTTTACTCATCTTTGCTTCTTCATGTTGAAAAGCTTGATCAATATCAAGGATCTTCACTTCATTTTCAACCGATTGAGCAACTTTTTCTAAATATTTAGCCGTCACTAAGTGAGGTTCGCCCACCACGGTTAACTTCTCTTTAGCAAAATCTAAATGGACTTGTGTGATCCCTGGTACTTTTTTGATTTCTTCTTCTATTTTGAGTGCACAGTTTGCACAGTCAATCTTTTTAATCGTATAGGCCTTTTTCATGCGTGTTTCACCTCACTCACATGGGCTAACGCTTGGTTGAAGATAAGGTGGACATGTTCATCATCAAGTGAATAAAAGACGGTTTTTCCTTCTTTGCGGTGCCGAACAAGTTTATTCATTCGAAGCAGTTTAAGTTGATGAGAAATCGCACTTTGTGTCATATCTAAAACAATTGAGAGATCGCATACACAAAGCTCCTGCTTTTCAAGTGCATAAAGTATTCTAATCCGTGTTGGATCAGAAAGAAGTTTAAAAATAGTAGACATATTTTCAAGCTCATTTTGGTTGAGCAATTGACGTTGAACTTCTTTAATTTTATCTTCGTGAATGATAATTGCTTCACATCGATCTTTGTTCATAGTGCCTCCATCATATGAACGTTTGCTCATATGTTCATTTATATAATATCATAACTTTCAATAAATAAAAAGACTCTTGACGTGATTTGATTCACAAAGAGTCTATTTCACAATGCTTATATTAGCCAAATGTAACCTGTCTAAGATTCGTTTCACCCATAGGAATCAATCTCGCATCAATCTTATGTTCCCCTTGATAGAGAGTGACATGAATTTCAGGTACGCTAGAGGATGTAACAAGTTTAGGTGTTCCTCCTCGATATGTAAGGACGGCATGCTGTTGATAGGGTAAAACATGAACATCATTTAAATGATACAGATGGGTCTTCGTTATCTGATCTTTTCCTGGAATAGGGTAAGCAAATACGAGATCGTTCCACTCAAAAAAGGTTCGATGATAAAGATCTTTTCTAATCAATATATCCTTTTTTAACGATTGATTATTTCTAACTAGATAATCTCCTAAATCAGTGATTATCGTTGCTGATTGATAAGGGGATTGTTGCTCAATATTTAAATAGAAATCTTTTCCATCTATAGAAAACTCTATTTCTATTGGAACAACCATATTTAGAAAGACTTGTTGTTCATTGACACAAATGACACCATCCAAAAAGTATGGAGTTATTCTAACTGCATTAGGTGCACAGCAGACTGCAGCATCTTGATGCGTTGGGGAGTATTTATAACGTGTTTGAATCTTATGGGGAGAATGGGTTTGGACACCATGAAAGATCCCTTGCATTGCATAAGAATTATCACTCTTTAGATAGGCAATCGTTTGCAGATCATGGTGGTGACTTCCTCTATTTGCATTCATATAAATTCTTTTAACTAAAGCAAATTGATCATCAAGCCCTAATTTTGAAACAAAAATGAGTGATGCCATAAGCTCATGAATACTACAAAACTCATAGCCATGAGTTTCTGCATCCGCAATATTACCCATAATCCATTCATCACCAATCGGTCCACCACTGGGTGAAAGCACCCAATGAAGCTTTTTCATATAGTGGTGATATAGATCATATTTCTTATTGGTGAACTTGTCATAAATCGCAATCGCACGTAAATGCTCATAGGTGTGAACTCCATGACCTTTAAATCGATACTGATCATTGGTGAGATTACAGATTAAACTGTCTGGTTCTGAGACATCATGTTGATTATAGTCTTCATAGAGAAAGAGTGCATATTCGATATAAGAAAAATCGTTTGTCAATTCATATAGTTCATACAATACATCCACGAACATTAACCCATGAGCAACCCCAGCGAACGTATTCGTCCCCGAAAAAGGTTGACTCCGATGAATTGGCCAATGCACCATGAGATTATCGGTCATCCGCTGCACAGCACAAAGTGCTGTTTTATCGTGTGTGTAGCGATAATACCCAAGCAATAATCGTCCAATGGTTGTCTTAGCCCATAATTCACCATTTTCTGAATGAAATTTGTATCTAAACTCTGGCGTATAAATTCCAAGATAACCATCACTGTCTTGGGATGCTAAGATATGTTTGATAAATCTGTTAGCTTTCTCTATCAATTGTTGGTCATCAAGAAGATAGCCATAGCGCATTAATCCATCATAATAATTGCCGATGGTTTCGCTATTCCACCAATAGAATTGTGCATTCCAACTTGGATCATTTTCTACTGTTCCCAAATTTTTGGGTCGTGTGTGTAGTCCTATCCGATCTTTGTGATAAAGATCATCATGAAATAAATCAGGCAATAACTCGGGAAGTTTATCGATGACATGATGGCTTACCTCTTCTTGCATCAAAGATTTTATCCAACCCGATGGTTTCATAGTTTTGATTTTAATCATGTCAATTTGACTCCTTTATGAGTTTTAATGTTAACACTTCATAACTTTTAATTTGAAGATGATTTAAATCAATCTTGTTCATCATCTCTTCTTGCATGTCACACAACCATACATCAGCAAAACAAAGTGATGTCAATAAAGCGAAACTACATGGATGCCCTGAATGCTCAATTAATCGTAAGATAAGTCCTTGTTGATCATAAGAGACTTTGATTGATTGAATGGTTACGTTGGCTGCTGTCAACTTAAATAGGGGATTCATGGTGAGAGATCCTTGGTTTTCGTTATCAACTATCCACACTTCATTTTTTAATTGATCAGCATATTGTTCAACGACAAGCAGATCATCACTTTGATGGGGGAACAATCCCATCGTGAATGTATGTTCAACCAAATCACCATAGTGCATGTCCAAATATTGAGAATCTTCAATGAAACCAAGTTCAGAACCATTCTTCTTTTGACTCCTTAAAATGGTGACCTCAAGACTTTGATCTTTAACTCGATAGCCATATTTTTGAGGGGCAATCATTGCAATCCCGAGATGATCATTTGAGACATCAATAAACTGATGGGCATAGATTTCATCTTTAGCGGCTGCGAATGAATTCTCACTGTGTGTAGGTCTATGAATGTTCCCATATTGCATGTGACACGTCGCATAATCGGACTGAACTGTAAGGGGTAATTGAAATTTTAAACTCGTATTGATTTCATGCCAATCAACTGTACAAATGATCTTAATTAGTGGTGAGTCATCAGAAAGGATTATCGTCATGAAAATGTGTGAAGAAAGATAATCAAAATCAATCAAAACCTTTTGTAAAGGGCCTTCTACGAAAGTTTGAATTGACTTTACCTTTGGAAACCCTTTTTGACCTTGTCTATAATGATCGGCAAAATCCCATGCAGCATACTCATCTGCTAACTCATGATACACTATCCACATCGATTGAAGTCTACTGATGTCGATGAGTTCATCCATCGTATCCAATTTGATGATTGATTCAATCATTCCTTGTGGGTTTATTTTCACTTGAATCAAGCCATTGTTGATAATATTTTTAACTATTTTCTTAGGTACGAAACTTTTATTCGATAATGTCTGCCAACCATATGGATCTACTTCGTAATAAAACCATTGTTGGTTAATTTTGATCCAATCTTTCTTGATCCACCCTGTTGGATTAAAGACAGTATGTCCATTACTTGCAAATCTCTTGATAAATCGGTCAGTGTTCATTTCGATTCTCTTTGTTAAGCCTAAGATCAATTCACTATATCGCTTCCGTGTTTCATGATATACAGGCAAAATGGAGGATCCTGGTAAAATATCATGGAATTGATATAGCAAAACCTCTTTCCATGTTTGATCAAGATAGTTTTGATCCACAGGATCTCCTTCAAGATACCATAACCATGCAGATAGCTGTTCATACTGATTCAGTAATCGTTCCATGGTTTCATTTCCAATTTTATTGAGCACTTCTGTCGTGTAAGTTCCTTGATGTCGTTCAAAATAGAGTTCACCCTTAACGGTTGACATCTTGTCTTCATTTTTTGACCAAATATCGATAAAGTGGTTTACCCTATTCATACGAATTTTAGGGAGTCCTTCGACATTACAAATTCTGTTGTACCGTTCTAAATGTTCTTCACCAGGACCTCCTCCTCCATCACCAATTCCAAAAACCATCAACGCATGAGGTATAGTGTCTTTTTCTTTGTATTGTTGATAGAGCTTTAATACTGAGGCAGGACGCATTCGTGAATCATAGGTTTCTTCTGGAAAATGATGAACCAAAACCACGGAACCATCGATGCCCTCCCATTTAAAGGAGTGGTAGGGAAATGGATTGATTTTATTCTGTGAGAGTTTTTGTGAACAAATAAAACGAATGCCTGATTTAATTAAGATTTGGGGGAGAGCACTTGTTAATCCAAACACATCCGGTTCCCAAACAAAATCGATATCTTGATTAAAGTGGTGCTTTGTGAATTGTCTACCATAATAGATCTGTCGAATAAGAGATTCTAAAGAGGGGATGTTTAGATCGCTTTCCACCCAAAATGCACCTTGTAGCTCAAAACGTCCTTCCTGTACTCTGTCTTTAATTCGAGAAAATAGATGTGGATCATCCTGTCTTATCCAATCAAAAAGTTGATATTGACTTGCACCAAAAATATACTGTGGATATCGATCCATCATTGATAATGCTGTTGAAAATGTTCGTCTTGCTTTACGCCTTCCCTCTTCAATAGGCCACATCCATGCAATATCAAGATGGGCATGTCCAGTTGCAATGATATCGAGTGAAGTGTGATTTGTAGGGGATTTGTAAAACGCATCAAGACGTTGCTCGATCGCATCAATTAACGGCTCATTAGATGAAAAAAGCATGCTCTCAATGTCATTTAGTAATGGAGTTATATGTGGATTAATCGAAATCTTCTTTTCGGTTGTTCGTGAAGGCTGATGATTCCCGGTTTCACTAATGCCTAACTCCCAATCGATGAGTACTTCCAAATCGTAGAAGATTTTACGCCATTGTGGATGAACATTGCCAAGCTCTGCATGCAGGATACGTCCTCCATTTTGAACATAACCAAATAGATCATTGCAGCTTGCATCAATAAAGATTGTTTGTATCTTGTCATCGGTCACAGGGACAATCCATTTTCCAGGTTTATCTGGGGGGATTCCATAGGATGACAATTTGTTCGTAATTCCCATCATCGCATGACCGACATGGTCATATACCAGACCTTCACCACCAATATCAATCATTAAAACGAGAGGTAAATCATATTCTTTACGCTGGTATGCTTCTTTTAGTGTAAAACGAAACCAAGCACGCTCAAAAAGGGTTCCCCAAACGTCACCTACTTGAATCGTTTGAAATGACAAGGTGTCAATCTGTGAAAAGGAGACATCACCTTTGTAAAGAGCATACTGTATATCATAAGATAAAAGAGGGGTATACACTTTTTCAAAGACGTAATTCAATAACTTATCTCGAGACATTAGAAGAGAACCTTCCCTTTTCTTATAAACTTCATTGATAAAGAAAAAGCAATGATAGATAGATAAAAGAAACATCTATCCTCTTTGCTTTCATTATATACAATATTTGTGAATTCGTTTTTACTGTTCTAATGCTACCGTTTCCATTTGATTAATTTAAATCACGGTTGGCATTTATCTGTAAAATAATCACTTATACGCCTGAAAAATTAAGTATTGATCAGCCAAAACAATAGCAAGTGCGTTTTCCAAAACGATACATGCACGTCTAGCAATCGCGACATC
>JBBIMC010000031.1:0-6514 GCA_037444605.1 Mycoplasmatota bacterium
ACGTTTCATGAATCGTCTTGAACTCATCATGTTTCAAGCGATAAAAGACATCGGATGAGTGAACACGTGTGTGATGGAGAGGGATACCTAACGCTTCTCCTGCCTTTAAAATTCGGTTATTGAGTGATGTTGATGCTGCAAGAATCTTGCGAGAGGAAACACCCATCGTTTTCGCAAAACTTGACTCAGAATAGGCATCTTTAACCAAGATGACATCATAAAGATTCAAATCTTTGGTATATGCACCACAAGATCCGATACGAATAATCTTTTCGACACCATAAAACTTGAAGAGTTCAAATGAGTAAATACCAATGGATGGCATCCCCATTCCTGAACCCATGACGGTCACTTTTTTCTTACCATAATATCCGGTGAAACCCCACATATTACGGACATTATTGATCTGAACAACTTTGGTTAAAAAGTTGTCAGCAATATATTTCGCTCTGAGGGGATCTCCAGGCATGAGAACAGTTTTTGCAATTAAGGATGGATCTGTTAAATCAATATGTGGTGTTGGAATCATTTTTCTTCTCCTTCTTTGTGACAATGTCAACGCCATTGGACGTTCCGATGCGTGTTGCTCCCGCTTCAATCATGGCTAAAGCATCAACATAGGTTCTAACGCCGCCACTCGCCTTGACTTCTGCGTGATTTTTGACAGTATCTTTCATTAGTTTAACATCTTCGATGCGTGCCCCATATGTTCCAAATCCAGTTGAGGTTTTCACGAAATGCGCTCCAGCCTTGAGGGCTAATTGACAACCACGAACGATGTCTTCTGGAGAAAGATAGCATGTTTCAAGGATAACCTTAACGGTACGACCTTGACCTGCATCAACGACTCCTTTAATATCTTCATAGGTATACTGATCATCATGGCTCTTAAGAGCATGGACATTGATCACCATATCAAGTTCATCCGCACCAGCTTTAACGGCTTCTACGGCTTCAAAATGTTTGACCTCTTTGGCATGTGTTCCATGAGGAAAACCAATGACCGTGCAGACGAGGACATCTGAATCTTTTAATCCTTTTTTCGCATAAGAGACCCAAATGGGATTGACACATACGCTCTTAAAATCGTATTGTTTTGCTTCGGCAATGAGTGTATCAATCTGTCCTTGAGCCACATTAGCTCCCAATTTTGTGTGATCGATCATTTTATTCAGTTGCATGAATCATCACTCCTTTTTCTTTTTTATGTGTTATTTTTTGCATGAAAACCGCAATGAGGGGTCCCATGCCTAATGTCAAAATAATGGTGAATGCGTTGACCTGTTTGAGAAGTTGACCAGAGATCAATCCCAAAATAATGGCAAAAATCAAAAATGTGCCCTCAATCATGATTTTGGCAAGTCCTAAGGGAATGCCTTTATGATGCATCGTCTTGAGTAAACGTTCGAATGGCGAAGTCACCAAACCTGAAATCAAAGTGAGGGATACTCCAAATGCAATCACAAAGATGGTGATTGCTGCGAGCATAATGCGAATCCATAAAGGACTGTAAAGCGTTGTGGGGATCATATCCACAAAGATGTTCCAAAAATCGATGAAAAACCCAACAACGAACAAGAAGATGATGGAGATCCATACATCTTTTCCTTTTTCAGCAAAATAACTGATCAACGCGACGCTAAATCCTGTCACAAACGTCATTATCCCTTGAGTAAACCAGGGAACATTCACTAAATAGACAATGAAATAATTGAACGCATCAATGGGTGTTGCCCCAACGTTCGTGTGTAAGATGATGGAAATCCCAAGAGCGACGATGATGAAACCCGAGAGATGAATTAATACTTTTTTTAGCACAGTAGCTCCTTAATCGAGTAACTTCTTGACAGATTCCTTTTTAAAGGTATGCGTTACTTTCGTGAATTTCGTTTTCTTCATAAGACGATAAATCTTGCTTGCAGTTTTTTTCTGCATGACTTTTGTTCCCTTAATAAAGCCAGGAACATCAACCAATAACTTTTCAATCAATGGATAAAGTTCATCAAAACGAATCACTTTAATCTCATTATTTAACCGGTAAAAAACATAGTCAAGATGCGGTGGGAAGACCGTAAGTGTATGTTCTTTCCATTCAACTCCGACGGTTAATTCATTTTTTTCTGTCACTAAAAAGTGATATTTAGGTACATACGTTTCAAGCTCTTGATAATACTTTTGTAGTTCAACAATATCATCTAGATAGCGTAAAATACCATTCAATTTTTCCTTATTTAAGATGTGATAGTCTTGTAATAAAATAGGGTTTTTGTTGATATATGCTTTTTTAACCATATCAAAAACCTTTAAGACCACATCCATTTTGAAAGGTAACACATCTTCAAACATCTCATTATAGACATGAAAACCGAAGCGATCTGAGACTTGTTTGACCATCTCAAACAGATGTCTGGCAAGGTAATCAGGTGTCAAAATGGGCATTTCAAGATGGAAATTCAAATCAAGAAATTTAGGTGATAAACGGTAAATATCAGGAACTTGTGATTTAGGCGTAATCAAAAACATCGCATCATGCTGAAGTCTTGGATGCGTGTAAATAAAACGAACACTGCGATCATCCATCTCAACCCGAACACCTTCAATATTTTCAAAATAAGCAATCAGTTGTTCGATATCGATTTTCCGTGTTTTCTCTTTGAAGAAATGAATATTAAATAGCGCCATAGTATCACCTCATCCTGCTATTAGTCTACCATATTTTTAGGATTCTTTCATGATTTGTTGGAGCCAAACATCATCCGTGCGATTGATTCCTAGTGGGGTAATCGAAATAAAGCCTTCATCAAATGCTGCCACATCACTGTCTTCATCTTCTTGATAGTGAATGATGGATCCTTTGATGTGGTACACATCAGGACGTTCACTTTTCACAAATTCAGCGTGTTGATATCGGGATCCCATACGGGTGATTTTAACCCCTTTGGGTCTTGCATATGTTTCTTTAGGAAAGTTTATATTTAAGATACCTGGACCTTCATAAAGCTTAGCTTCGATGATTTCATCCATCAGTTTGATCGTTTCATCATAGAGATATGGGAGGTGGGTATTATGGGCGGAAATGGCAATCGCATCCACACCGAGCACTTTGGCTTCAATCGCTGCAGCGACTGTTCCTGAATAAAGAATGTCTTTAGCGATATTTTGTCCATAGTTAATTCCCGATACGACAAGATCAAAATCAACATTAAACACCTTGAGTCCTAAACGTGTGGCATCCGTGGGTGTTCCATCAACGACTAAAGTTGCTGTTGATCCAAAGATGGGTTCTGTCATAAATGTTTCAATACGACTACGAATGGTAATCGCTTGGCTTTTTGCACTTTGATGTGTTTTTGGAGCAGAGACATAGATGTTTCCAAAAGGTGCTAAAGCTCTGACTAAAATCGCCAAACCTTCTGCTTGATATCCATCATCATTGACGACTAAAATGTTCATTATTTTCCTCCTACCACATCATGGCAACGATCACAAAGCCCATTTTCATGGACATGATCCACAATATTCCAACAACGATCGCATGTGATCCCTTCAGCCAATGAGACCTTGACATCAAGATCATTTCCTTCACTGACTTCAACGCTTGATACGATGAGTACTTGATGCAGTTTCATATCTAATTTATGAAGGGCAGCGATGTCTTCTTTAGTTAAGACTAGAGCGACGTGAGCTTGAAGAGATTTTCCAATGACTTTTTGTTCTCTGGCTTCTTCAAGCTTCTTTAAAACAGCTTCTCTGACGCGATAAAAACGGTCAAATGCGTCCATTAAGGCCTCATTTTGATGAACATAAACTTCAGGCATATCTTCTAAGTAAACATCAGCTTCATGCTTGGTGGGAAGTGCCCAATAAGCCTCTGATGTCGTATGAGGGATAATAGGTGTTAAGAGTTTTAGAAGACCTGAAAGGATATCATAGATGGTAGATTGGACACTGCGGCGTTCAAAATCGTCTTGTTTCAAAATATAGAGGATATCTTTCGTATAATCGAGATAATACGCGGACAAATCATTGGTCATGAAGGGAACAACACTACGATAAACGCGATCAAAAGCATAGTTTTCATACGCTTCGATGACTTCACTCACGATTTTTTCGTATTTGATCGTCATCACACGGTTTAAGTTCCCCCGCATCGAATAGCCGATATAATCTTTTTCAGGATTAAAATCAGCGATGTTACCTAACATAAATCTGAAAGTATTTCTGATCTTGCGATACCCTTCAGCGATCTGATTCATCATGTCATTTGAAATTCTTACGTCGGATTGATAATCCACGGTAGCAACCCATAATCTCAATAGATCCGCGCCTTGTTGTTTCATCACCACGAGTGGATCCACGGTATTACCCAATGATTTACTCATCTTACGACCTTGTCCATCTAAAACAAAACCATGAGAGACTACTTTTTTATAGGGTGCTTGATTGAATGCGGCAACTCCAGTGATCAAGGATGAGTTAAACCAGCCCCGATATTGGTCTGATCCTTCAAGGTAGAGATCAGAGGGATAAGGAAGTCCTCGTGATTCCAAAACAGAATGCGAGGTACCAGAATCAAACCAGACGTCCATGATATCAGATTCCTTGCGGAAATGACCATTCGGAGATCCTGGATGTGTGAATCCTTGAGGCAGTAAATCTTTCGCGTCTTTTTCATACCATACATCAGAACCATGAAGCTCAAAGAGATGAGCAACGTGTTCTAACACATCTTTTTCTAAGATGGCATCGCCATTTTCAGCATAAAAGACAGGGATGGGCACACCCCAAGCACGTTGACGAGAAATACACCAATCTTCACGTCCAGAGATCATATTTGAGATCCGTACTTCACCCCATACAGGAAGCCAATCCACTTTTTTGACTTCATCGAGAAGATCTTGTTTTAGCATATCAATTGATGCGAACCATTGTGGGGTTGCTCTAAAGATGACAGGTTTTTTGGTTCTCCAGTCATGTGGATAAGAGTGCGTAAAGGTTTGCGACTTCAAAAGAACACCTTGTTCTTCCAGTGCTTTCACGATTTCTTGATTAGCTACTTCGTAATACATACCCGCGAAGGCACCCGCTTCTTCCATCATGTAACCACGATCATCCACGGGACATAAGATATCTAAATTATAGTGTTTACCAACACGATAGTCATCTTCCCCATGTCCGGGTGCCGTATGAACTAATCCGGTCCCATCAGTATCCGTGACGTGTTCGCCGACGATGATGGGTGAGATTCTCTCATAAAGCGGATGTTTATACTGTTGATGCTCTAAATCTTGACCCTTGATCAATCCTAAAACGTTCACTTCTGACCATTTAAGTTCTTTTTGTAATGCATTAACTAATGTTTCTGCAACCACATACTTTTCCTGTCCCACTTGAATGACGGCATAATTGAAGCGTGGATGAACAGAAATGGCGAGATTGGCTGGTAATGTCCAAGGAGTCGTTGTCCAAATGACAAAGTAAGCATCTTTAAGTAAACCTTGTCCTCCAACAACGGGGAATTTGACATAGATGGATATGGATTGTTTATCTTGATACTCGATTTCTGCTTCAGCAAGTGCAGATTCTGAGGAAGGTGACCAATACACTGGCTTTAAGCCTTTATAGATCAAACCACGATCGACCATCTTGGCAAATATTCTGACCTGATGCGCTTCGAAATCTGGGGTATACGTGATATAGGGGGTATCCCATTCACCAAGAATACCTAGTCGCTTAAATTGTCCTTTTTGTTTGTTGACTTGGTCTTCAGCATACGCTTTACACATTTTACGGTATTCAACCAAGGATAACTCCTTACGATTGACACCTTTTTTTGTAAGTGCGGTTTCAATGGGTAATCCATGTGTATCCCATCCAGGGATATATCGGACATGACGACCTTTCATCGTCTGATAACGCAAAACAAAATCCTTTAAGATTTTATTTAATGCATGCCCGATATGAATATCGCCATTGGCATAAGGGGGACCATCGTGTAACACGAATGGGGTTTTTCCTTTGTTTTTTTCCAATACTTTGTTGTAGAGATCCATCTCTTGCCATTTCGCTTGAAATTCAACCTCTCTTGTGCCAAGATTTCCTCGCATTTGGAAATCGGTATTTGGCATCAGCAATGTGTCTTTATAGTCCATACTAACACTCCTTTTATAGATAAAAATATCGTCCTTATCGCTAAGGACGAAAACTTGTTCCGCGGTACCACCTTAGTTCTAGATTAACTCTAGCCCTCGTTTTTAATGTTTGCTCGAAGGTGATACGCCCTAACCGAGTGACTCTTGGGCTTTCACCATCCCCAAATCGCTTAAAGTGTCCGTTAGTTTGCTTGTCCTTCTCGTCGCAATCTTTAATTATCCTACTATTTCTTTTAAAAACTCTTCCACGGTGCCATCATCATAAACATCTTTGGTTGCAAACATAAAGATTTTTTCTTGAACATTGACGATTTCACCATCAACAGCGTATGTGACTCCAGAAAAGAAGGCAATCGCTTTAT
>JBBIMC010000031.1:6556-10765 GCA_037444605.1 Mycoplasmatota bacterium
GTGGTTTCCCTAAAAGCATTTGATCAGCGAGTCCTGTCAAGAATTGATCATCATCTGATTCCAACTTTTCAAAGACAATTTGTTCAGCTTTGGGGACCACTTTTTCTTCTTTAGGTACATTTTTCTTTTTATTGCTTTTGGCAAATAATCCCATAGAACCTCCTCAAATGAACTCGAGGAATTTACGACCGATTCTCAAATGGGTCGCATGATGTTTTAACGCGAGTTCATAATCATTAGTCATGCCCATGGAACGATAAGAAAGATGGTATTTAGCAGAAAGTTCATCCAATTTTTGGAATGCCTCTTCTGTTTTTATAAGATCATCATCTTTTCCAATGGTCATCAAACCGATTATCTCTATTTTATCATAATTTTTAATATCATTAAAAAATTGGTCTAAATTTTCGGGGTTTATCCCGCTTTTTTGACTTTCATCTGTCAAATTGACTTGGATGAAACAAGGAAGTGGTTTTTCTCTTGTCTTTTGAATAATATCAGCAAGTGATAATCGATCCAAGGTATGCAAGATATCAATTTGATTGATCATCATTTTCACTTTATTTGTTTGAAGATGTCCAATGAAATGCCATGTCATAGAAAGATCGCTCAGTTCATCCATCTTTTTAAGCATATCTTGAACACGATTTTCACCAAAATCTCGAACACCTTTTTGATAGAGTTTTCTGATCTGTTCTGAGGTAAAGTACTTAGAAGCACAGATCACTTTCGCTTGATCTGTGATCATACGTTGAAACGGAAAAGCATAATATCGCCATCTTGAACGAGATAATCTTTTCCTTCAAGACGAACACGACCATTTTCTTTGGCGACTTGCGGTGTTCCATACTTGATCAAATCGTCATAAGCTAAGGTCTCTGCTTTGATAAAACCACGTTCAAAATCAGAGTGAATGATTCCTGCACATTGTGGAGCTTTCATGCCATTTTTAAACGTCCAAGCACGCACTTCGGGTTCACCAGCGGTGAAATACGTCTTCAATCCCAAGAGTTCATATGATTTTTCAATCACACGATTAAGGCCAGATTGCTTGAGTCCATACGCTTCTAAAAAATGGAGTTGTTCTTCTTTATCGAGTGATGCGATTTCCATTTCGACTTGAGCAGAAATGAGAATTACCTCAGTACCATCTTTCGCAGATTGATTCAGTAAGGCTTGATAGTGTTTATTGCTTTCGGGATGGTGAAGGTCTTCTTCTGCCACATTGGCCACATAAATCATGGGTTTAAGTGTTAGAAGATTAAAGTTTTTAATCGTTTTGAGTTCTTCTTCAGAAAAATCAAGCGTTCTAGGTGAAATCCCTTCATCGAGTGCATCCTTAATCTTGATCAATACATCATATTCTTCGATGGCTTCTTTGACCTTAGCTTTCGCTTTTTTCTCAAGGCGTGAGATTCGCTTATCTACCTGCTCTAAATCCGCGAGTGATAACTCGATATTAATCGTTTCAACATCACGAATAGGGTCAACATTGCCATCCACATGAGTGATGTTACCATCATCAAAACAGCGAACGACCTGACAGATGGCATCCACTTCACGAATGTGAGATAAAAATTGATTTCCTAAACCTTCGCCCTTCGATGCACCACGAACAAGACCTGCTATATCGATAAATTCATAGGCTGTGGGGACGACTTTTTTGGGTTTATATATTTTTTCTAGGACATCGAGTCTTGGATCTTGAACATAGACAATCCCTACGTTGGGATCGATGGTCGCAAACGGATAATTTGCAGCCAAAGCTTCCGCTTTCGTAATGGCATTGAACAATGTCGATTTTCCAACATTGGGGAGTCCGACAATACCTGCTTTTAACATTGATTTTCTATTCCTTCCAGTAAAAAAGGCTTGACGCCTTTTTAAAATTTACCTTTTTTAATCAGCCAAGAGGGGATATTGCGTTTCTTTCCTTCTCCTGGTTGATGGGTGATCTCATCCTCTTCTTGTTCGACATAGGATTGATCTTTAAGCCCTTGACGGGTGAGTTTGAGTTGTTCATCTGAATTCTTGTTAAAGATTTCAGAAGCTAAGTTTTCAATCGTTGAATCTTTCGCTTTAAGTTCATAACCAGTAGCAATCACCGTCACGATAAGTTCATCATCTAAATCTTGATTGACGGTGGTTCCGTAAATGATGTTTAAGTCTCGATCCGTTGCATTGCGGATTTCAGAGAGTGCTTGTTCAGTTTCAAACAGTGTGATGTTAGTTCCTGAAGTAATATTAACGATGGCATCGGTGGCCCCATCAATCGAGACTTCCAATAGTTTCGAATGAATCGCCTTTCTTGCAGCTTCAATGGCACGTGTTTCCCCTGAGGCAATCCCAATACCCATGAGGGCAGTTCCTTTATTTTCCATCACGGTTCTGACATCAGCAAAGTCTACGTTGATCAACCCAGGAATGGCGATGATTTCAGCAATCCCTTGCACACCTTGTCTTAAGACGTTATCTGATTCTCTAAACGCATCGAGTAATTGTGTGGTGGGTCCAGAGATTGCGAGTAAACGTTCATTGGGGATGACGATTAATGTATCGACGTGAGGTTTGAGTTCTTCAAGACCATAGATGGCTGCTTGCATGCGAGCAGGTCCTTCAAAGGCGAAAGGCTTGGTGACAATCCCAATGGTTAAACAACCCATTTCTTTGGCTTTCTTCGCGATGATAGGTGCTGCACCAGTTCCTGTTCCACCACCCATACCTGCGGTGATGAACACCATGTCTGCATCTTTTAATACTTCTTCAATTTCTTCAATCGACTCTTCAGCCGCTTTCTTGCCAACTTCCTTTTTCGCACCAGCACCGAGGCCGCGTGTTAAATATTTACCCAATTGAACTCTGGTTTCCGCTTTGGATACTTTGAGGACTTGAGCATCGGTATTCATCGCGACAAAAACGACGCCTTTGACGTCATTTTCGATCATACGGTTGATCGCGTTTCCTCCGCCACCACCGACACCGATGACTTTAATGATTGGTTTTTGGTTAAAATTATCTTGTTCGCCGAAGACCATAATTTACCCTCCTCATAGCACAATACTATTTTACAATAGTTTTTAATGAAATTAAAGCACAATCAGCGTGATTTAAAATAATTCGTTTTCTTCTTCATTTCATCACGAAAATCAAGAAGGCGATCTTCTCTTATCGCTTGTCTAATTTCTTGCATTAAATGCTTTAAGTAAGCCAAATTTTGGTATGTCACTAAACGCATACCTAAAATTTCTTCCCCTTTAAAGAGGTGTCTTATGTAAGACCGCGTATATTTAGAGATCGGAGTCTCAAGATTGGGATCTAGGGGAAGAAAATCTGTTTCATAGGTTTGGTTTTTAATTACAATTTTGCCTTCTGTAGTGAGTGCAGTGCCATGTCTTGCGACGCGGGTTGGTAGTACACAATCAAACATATCAATGCCATGAATCACGTTTTCGACGAGATCATCAGGAGCACCTACACCCATGAGATAACGTGGTTTATCAAAGGGTAAAATCGGATTAAGATACTTGGTGATCTCATACATTTCATGCTTGGTTTCCCCAACTGACAAACCACCAATAGAGTAACCAGGAAAATCCATTTTCATGAGTTCTTCCGCACAAAACTTACGCAAATCTTTATTGAGCCCACCTTGAACAATACCAAAGAGAGCTTGATCGGTTTGAAGCGCATCTTTCCCTCTTTTTGCCCAACGAAGTGTTCTCTCAACCGATTGTTTCATGTACTGATCGGTCTCATAAGGAGGGGGACATTCATCAAAACTCATGATGATATCTGCACCTAATTTCTCTTGAATCTTAATCGAATCTTCTGGAGACATGAAGAGGGCAGAACCGTTCTTATGGTGCTTGAAGTGAACACCTTCTTCAGTGATCTTACGCATATCAGTGAGTGAGAATACCTGAAAACCACCACTATCGGTGAGTAAAGCTCCATCCCATTGCATGAACCCTCGAATTCCGCCATGAGCAGCAATAATATCTGCACCGGGTTGAAGCCATAAATGATACGTATTCCCTAAAATTAAACCTTCCGAAACTTCTTTTATCTCCTCAGGAGTTAACGTTTTAACGGTTGCTTGTGTCCCCACAGGCATAAAAAAAGGCGTTTCAAAAACTCCATGTGGTGTGGTTAATCGACCTAATCTTGCACCGCTTTGTTTACATACGTGCAATACTTCAAATGATATGC
>JBBIMC010000032.1:0-8090 GCA_037444605.1 Mycoplasmatota bacterium
TTGAATAAGGTGGATAAGCTAGGGGTAAATCTAACAATGTTGAACGTTTAATGTATGACTTTTGGTGCGAAAACAATTCAAAACTGTGTTTTCCATGATAGGCACCAATCCCTGATGGACCGATTCCACCAAAGGGAAGATCAGGATTACTCACGTGCATGATCGTATCATTAATCGCACCACCACCAAACGATAATTGATTGAATACTTTGTCTTGTGTCTCTTTATCATTAGAGAACAAGTATAAAGCGAGTGGTCTTTCCTTAAGTTTCAATTCTGCGATCAGTTGATCGATATCTTCATAGGTAAGGACTGGAAGAATGGGTCCAAAAATTTCTTCTTTCATGATGGGATCATTCCAAGTCACATTTTTCATCACGGTTGGACTGATCAAGCGATCATTAAAGTCGTAATGATGGTGATTAGCCACTTGATCTTTATTGATCAGGTTAAGTAACCGGTTAAAGTGCCGTTCATTGACGATTCGACCAAAGTCTTCATAATTGCTATACATCGTTTCGATGACATGATTAAGTTCTTTAACAAAATGATCGTGAATTTCCTTTTTTACGTAAATATAGTCAGGAGCAATACACGTTTGACCAGCATTGATAAACTTACCAAAGGCAATACGTCTGGCGGCGACTTTCAAACTGACCGTTTCATCGACGATGGTTGGACTCTTTCCACCAAGTTCAAGGGTCACAGGGACAAGGTTTTTGCTTGCGGCTTCATAGACGATTTGTCCAACACGAGTACTTCCTGTAAAGAAAATATGATCAAACTTGAGCTTGATCAATTCACCTGTGACTAAGTAATCCCCAGTAATCACTTTTAAATAGTGAGGTTCAAATGTCTCATTGATCACTTTCTCTAAGACTTTTTCTGTCTCTTTGGTGAACTCAGAAGGTTTCATGATCGCTGTATTTCCTGCAGCAATCGCACCTACTAGGGGTTCAATCACAAGTTGAAATGGGTAATTATAAGGTCCGATAATTAAAACGTTCCCTAAGGGTTCATTTTTGATATAGGATCGTGTATTGAGTTGATAAATAGGTGTAGGAACTCTTTTAATTCTCATCCAACGTCTAAGTGAACGAATCGCCGATTTGATGGAAAGCAAGGTAAAACCGATCTCAGTTGTGTAAGCTTCGAAACTAGATTTGTTAAGATCTTTTTTTAACGCATCCAATATCACTTGTTCATTCGACAAGATAGCTTCCTTTAGTTTTTTAAGTTGTTCAATCCGAAATGCATAAGATTTGGTTACATCGGTTAGAAAATACGCTCTTTGTTGATCTAAATATGTCTTCATGACTTCACTCCTTATCACTTTCTATTATAACAGTATTTGGATGAAAGACTTGTGCTGATTACCTGAATACAAATTGTGTTAATTTTAAGTTTTTTCACTTTTTACCTTGAGAATCTGCAGAAATGGGCTTATAATACGAATAGATTATGTGCATATGCACAAAACAAAGGGGATATACTATGCCGAGACCTAAACGACTTCGTCGCGTTTGCTTTTTGCCTGAACATCAAGAATTTGGACCTGTTAATTCAGAACATCACTCCGATGAAATTATCAAATTGAGTCTTGATGAATACGAAATCATTCGTTTGATCGATCTTGAAGGCAATGATCAAGAACAAGCCGCTTTAGCACTTGACGTATCAAGAGGAACGGTTCAACGCATCTATAATGAAGCCAAAAAGAAAATGGCTGAGTTTTTGGTTTGTGGCAAAAAACTTTTCATTGAACAAGGTGAAGTTCGTCTATGTGATCATCCCGAACATCAGGGAAGAAGACGCTGCCAGATGAAAGGGATGAAGCGTTGTTGTGAGGAAGAAGTATGAAGATTGTTGTCTTAGTTGAAAATACGACAACCGATGAGCGTTATGGAATCGAACATGGGCTCTCTCTTTATATCGAAACCGATGAACACCGCATCCTATTTGATTCAGGTGACTCCAATCTATTCGAAATCAACGCGAGCAAGATGGGTATTGACTTAACTTCGATTGATCTATTTATTCTTTCTCATGGGCATCACGATCATGGAGGGGGTTTAGCACGCTTCATGGAGATAAACAATCAAGCAAAGATTTACGTTCATGAAGATGCCTTTGATCCCCATTATTCAAAACGACAATCAGGATATAAGGATATTAGTGTAGTAAAACCATCAGATGTTAAACAAAGAATCTTTTATACGAGTGATAATTATGCACTTGATGCTCACCTTGTCCTTTTCTCTAAAGTTAAGGCCAAGTATTTCTATCCATCAAGCAATCAAAACCTTTATGTAGATGATGGGCATTCGTTAAAAAATGATGATTTTCGTCACGAACAAAATTTAATTATTGAAGATAACCAAAAGCTATACCTCATCGCCGGATGTGCTCATAAAGGTATGATCAATATCATTGATGAAGCGAAAAATATTATGGGACGAGAAATTGATGTAGCTATTGGCGGATTACATATGTATAGTCGATCTTCAGGTGTGAGTGAATCATTTCAGACCATCAAACGATTAGGATCAACCCTGCTCTCTTACCCAACTAAGATTCTTACATGTCACTGCACGGGGGACATCGCATTTGAAGAATTAAAAAATGTCATGGGCGATCAAATTGAGTATATTCGTACGGGCATGAAAATAACATTATAAAAGACGCGAACACGCGTACACAATACAAAGGAGATTAAAATGGAACACAATGTGGATGTATTAGTCATTGGAGGTAGTGCAGCAGGGCTGGTTGCCGCAATGACAGCAAAAGCGAATCATAAAGAAAAGCGTGTGATGATGATTCGTAGGGAAGAAAAAGTGATGATTCCTTGTGGAATTCCTTATATTTTTGGGACCCTGGATTCAACAGAACAAAATATTCTGCCAGATGCAGGATTGATCAATTTAGGGGTTGATATTGTCTTTGATAATGTGACAAAGATCGATCCCAACAATCATCTGGTCACTACGGAAAAAAACCAACAGATTACATATGATCGTTTAATCGTTGCTACTGGATCTACACCTGTTAAACCTTCATGGTTGAAAGGTAAGGATCTTGAAGGTGTATATGTCATTCCTAAAGATAAGTTATATTTAGATGCATTACTTAGTGCATTAAAAGGAAAGAAACACGTGGTGGTTGTTGGTGCTGGTTTTATTGGTGTTGAAGTCTCTGATGAACTTCATAAACGTGGATATGAAGTCACCTTAGTGGAAAAAGAACCACACATTCTTGGCATGGCTTTCGATGATGATATCGCAATAGAAGCAGAAGATGTATTGAAGAATCAAGGTGTCAAATTGGTCAATGGTGTAGGCGTTGAAGCCATTCTTGGTGAAAAGAAAGCTACCGGAGTTAAACTACAAGATGGATCAACCATAGAATGTGATGCAGTAATCTTATCCATGGGTTATATCCCCAATACAGGACTTGCTAAAGAGTCTGGTATTGCACTTAATGAAAAAGGCTTTATTATCGTTGATGAATATTTAAGAACCCATACAAAAGATGTTTTTGCAGCTGGAGATTGTGCTGAAAAGCGTGATTTTGCGACCAATAAGATTTCAACAACCATGTTAGCTTCGACCGCATGTGCTGAAGCTCGTGTCGCTGCGCTCAATTTATACCAAATATCGACAGTAAGAAAATTCAAAGGGACCATTGGTATTTATTCAACAAGTATTAATGCTTCCGCATTCGGTGTGGCTGGATTAACTGAATCTGGAGCGAAAAAAGAAGGATTCAATGTCATATCAGCTAAATTCCAAGGAATTGATCGTCATCCAGGAAAGTTAACCAATGCTCACAAGCAAATCGTTAAACTGGTGATTTCTAAAGAATGTGGTCGCATTTTGGGTGGAGCTGTCGTTGGAGGTACGAGCGCAGGAGAACTCACCAATGTGATTGGCTTTATTATTCAAGCGGGAATGACCGTCAATGATCTTTTGGTCTCACAAATTGGCACACAACCGATGCTAACGGCATCACCTGCAGCATATCCATTGATTAAAGCTGCAGAAGCAGCCATTAAGATGCTATAAAAAAAGGTTCACATTGTGAACCCAACCGAGCCCTTTTGCTCGGTTTTTTTATTCTACAGGAACTTGGATCACTTTTAGCCCAGATGCTCGCAAAGCCTTTATCTCTGCTTCATTGGCTTGTGTATCAGTAATCAAATAATTTAAGTCAGAAACAGATCCCGAGATAAAGCTATGTTCTTTACCTACTTTATTGGTATCTGCTAAAACGAAACGTAATCCAATGGTATTTTTAAGCATAATTTCATTGACTGCAACTTCTTGAAGTACAGCAGTCGTAAAGCCACCTTTGACTGAAATGCCGCTACACCCTAAGAAACATTTAGCCGCTTTCACACGGTTTAAGTTATTGATTGCAAAATCACCGACAAGGGATTCTTTGGGCATTCTGAGTTCTCCACCCGTGAGTACAACAAAGAGATTATCCTTCGATTCACAGAAAATTGCCCGTCCGTTATTGGTGACAACGGTCACTTGTTTCGCAGTAATATATTCAAGCATAAGTAATGCGGTAGAAGAAGTGTTGATGAAAATGGTGTCACCATCTTCCACAAATCGTGCCGCTGCTTTGGCTATCGCATGCTTATTGATGGCTAGATTTGAACTGAATATATTAGTGGTGAAGTTGTTTTTGTTTAGTGAAGCTCCACCACGGTGACGATCAATTAGATTTTGTTCCTCAAAATGATCTAGGTCACGACGAATCGTGATTTCTGATGTTTTCAATTCTTCTGCAAGCTCTTCAACGGTCATGTTGTCACGAAACTCAAGCAACTTCAAAATGCGTTCACGACGTTTTTCAATTGCTACTTTACTGTTTCTCATAAGTTCCCCCTAATGATAATTCTTGACATGGGCGAGATGTTCTCCTAATTCTCTCGCCTGTTTAACCATAAGTTCCTCTTTGTTTTGTTTCTTTAATTGATAATATTTTGCATAGCTGATGTAATAATATGTTTTTTCACGTGGATTAAGTGATTGTTCGTTAATGTCCCTTAACGCATCATGTGCTTTACTCAAGTTGTTTTTTGTTAGGTAAAAATCAGCATTGAGTTGGTTAAGACTATAAACTGGACGTGCTGCATAACGTTTTTTCGTTTTAATTAAATAGATATCATTAATTTCCTTATTCAATTTGGTTGCGGTTCCTAAGTCGTCATTTTGGAGGGATAGATAAAACTGATTGACTTTCTTAACCAATTTCAAACTCGCACTACGTTCAAAGATTGCATCGTTGATCAACTCATTGAGTTCATCATACTTTCCAAGATCACGATAATAAAGAGTCATGAACACCAACATAGATTGCTGATAACCCTTGATAATGTCAATCTTTCTTAATTTATTCATCAAGGTTAGAGCGCCCTCTGGATCACACTTAATCACGAGTTGCTCAATTCCCTTTTGATACATAAAGCGTAATACTTCAGAGAGGACAAAGAAGAAAGCGAAGAAACCCATAATAACAAAATAGAGAATTTGATTGAGTAGTTTAGGTTCTTGCAGAATAATTCTTGTCGTGAAGACGATAAAAACAATAAAGATAACAAACATCATGAATAGGCGTGTTTTCTCACCGAGCAACAATTTTTTTAATGTAAACATGGGTAGACTCCTTTAAAATATGAAAAGTTATGTTCAAGTTGAGTATAACATCAATAATCATAAATGTAAACGTTTACGTCGTTTTATGTGCATAAAAATGATATTATATGAAAAAACAGTCCATAAAAACATACGTAAAATACAAAAAGCATTGTTTAAATGAACGAAACATCATATAATTAAACTCGAGAAAACGTTTTGATAATCAAAATAATTAAAGGAGAAACGACATGGCAAAAGTCAATGAAATTACAAAAGACACATGGCTACGAGCTATGTTTCCTGAATGGGGGACATACTTAAACGAATTGATTGAAGATGAAGTGGTTAAACCTAACACCGTGGCATTATGGTGGACAGGATGCATGGGATTCTGGTTAAAGACAGATCAAAATACCAACATCGCTGTTGATCTATGGTTTGGTAGTGGTAAACGCACAACTAGAACAGCAAACATGTTACCAGGTCATCAAATGGCGAACATGTCGGGAGGACGTTTACAACAACCTAATTTACGCGTACAACCGCACGTGCTCGATCCCTTTGAAGTGAAAAAACTCGACGCTGTCGTTGCAACTCATTATCATGCTGACCACATGGATATCTACTTTGCAGCAGCAGTCCTTCAAAATATTAAAGAACCCATTCCATTCATTGGACCACAAGAATCTGTCAATTTATGGATCAAATGGGGTGTACCTGCTGAACGATGCATCGTGGTTAAACCTGGTGATGTCGTCAAAGTCAAAGATGTTGAAATTGTCGCTTTGGATTCATTCGATCGCACATGCTTAGTCACGACCAATGGATATGAACCCCTTGCAGGAACCATTCCTGATATGGATCAAAAAGCAGTCAACTATTTATTTAAGACTTCAGGTGGAAACATCTATGATGCTGCTGACTCCCACTACTCCATCAGTTTTGCTGACCATGGCAAGAAACATAAGATTGATGTATGCTTTGGTGCATTTGGTGAAAACCCAGTAGGTATTGCCGATAAGCAAACCTCTGTTGACTTACTTCGTATGGCAGAAGCACTTCGTGCGAAAGTTCTTATTCCACTTCACTACGATATTTGGGCGAACTTTATGTCCGATCCAAAGGAAATCTTAGCGATCTATGATATGAAGAAAGATGTTTTGCAATATCAATTTAAACCCTTTATTTGGCAAGTGGGTGGAAAGTACACCTATCCAACAGACATCAACCTTCGTGAATATCATCACCGCCGTGGTTTTGAAGACTGTTTCGAAGAAGAACAAAACATTCCTTTCAAATCCATGTTATAAGGAGACATTCATGTTACTAAAAACGATTATTGAAAAAAATCATTATCTATTCTTGGATCACGTCGATTCATGGCAAGAAGCGATTCGGATGAGTTGCAAACCTCTTGAAAATGATGGAACAGTCGATCCTAGTTATGCGGAGCTCATCATCGAATGTGTCGATAAGTTCGGACCCTACATCGTCTTATTCCCCAACTATGCGATGCCTCATTCCACGGAAAATGCAGTAGGTGTTCACGGAACAGCGATTTCGTTCATGAAATTAGAAAAACCAGTATCTTTTGACCCCAATGACTCATCAAAGGATGCCAAAGTATTCTTTACCCTCGCTTCAGTAGATAAAGATCAACACGTTGAAAACATGCAACAACTTTTCGAAATGTTGACAGATGAAACTCTACTTGAAGCCTTACTTACGGTTCAATCGGTCGAGGACTTGAAAAAGCTCACCGGTGAAATAAACTAGAAAAATAGGAGAGAAAAATGGACGGCTTTTTAAATGTTTTACAAACGATTTGGGAATTTTTCGCGAATAACATTTTAACCCAACCAGCTTACTTCATCGGTTTGATGGTCGTCATCGGTTACTTGTTGCTCAAGAGACCATGGTATGAAGTCTTATCAGGCTTCGTCAAAGCAACCGCAGGTTATTTAATCTTAATCGTCGGTTCTGGCGGACTCGTTGGAAACTTCAGACCCATCTTAGTAGGGCTTAAAGATCGCTTCAACTTAGACGCGATGGTTATTGACCCTTATTTCGGACAAAATGCAGTCACTGCAGGTGTCAACGAAGTCTTCGGACGTGCGTTCTCATCCGTTATGGTGCTCTTGCTGATTGCTTTTATCTTTAACATTCTACTTGTAGCTTTCAAGAAGTGGACAAAGATGAGAGCAATCTTCACGACTGGACACGTACAAGTTCAGCAAGCATCAACAGCATTCTGGCTAATCCTCTTTGCATTCCCAGCACTCAATGATCCACTAATCCTTTTAATTATGGGTCTTATTCTTGGATTGTATTGGGCAGTAGGTACTAACTTAACAGTTAAGATTACACAAGATTTAACTGATGGTGCAGGATTCAGTATCGCCCATCAACAGATGTTCGGTTTAGCGATTTTCTCTAAACTTG
>JBBIMC010000032.1:8100-10662 GCA_037444605.1 Mycoplasmatota bacterium
AACAGTGGTAAAAATGTCTCCAAAAAGCTTGAAGATATGAGATTCCCTGGCTTCTTATCGATTTTTAATGAAAATATTGTCGCTACATCCATCCTAATGGTCGTATTCTTTGGTACAATCTTATTGGTACTTGGTAAAGATTACTTGACCACTGCAGGTTTCTTAGGCGCTGGTAAATCATTCTTTTTCTACATTTTGACAACAGCACTTAACTTCGCAGTTTACCTAACTATTCTACAACTTGGTGTTAGAACCTTCGTTACTGAATTATCTGCTTCATTTAGAGGTATTTCTCAAAAATTATTACCAGGGGCTGTCCCAGGTGTTGACTGCGCCGTATCCTACGGTTTTGGTTCTCCAAACGCAGTAACCATCGGTTTCTTATTCGGTGCTCTTGGACAATTCTTAGCAATCTTCGCACTTATCGCATTAAAGAGCCCAGTGCTCGTTATCGCTGGATTCGTTCCTGTATTCTTCGATAATGCAACGATTGCTGTCTTCGCAAATAATAAAGGTGGCGTACGTGCCGCAATGTTATTCCCCTTCTTAGCAGGCTTAATGCAAGTCTTCGGATCTGCACTTATCGCTAGCTGGGTTGGTATGGCAGCATATGGTGGATACCTTGGTATGTGGGACTGGGCAGTTGTATGGCCAATCTTCACCGTGCTTATGAAGTTCTTAAGCTACGCAGGTGTTGTCATCATTATTGCAGTTCTCGTTCTTATTCCTCAACTTCAATATCGTGCAGACAAGAAGAATTACTTCTTAGTTACTGACGATTACGAACAATACAAAGCAAACAAAGCAGCAGAAGCAAACGCATAAAATAATCTTTTTAAGGAGACGAACTTATGGTTAAAGTGTTAGTATCATGCGCCAATGGTGCAGGGACATCCTTGTTGATGAAACTCACCGTAGAAAAAGTGTTGAAACAACTCGGTATTCCCGTGTATAACATTCATCACTGTTCGATTTCTGAAGGGAAGAGTTCAGCCACTCAATTTGATGTTGTATTTTGCCCACTCAATTTCATGAACATGTTCGATCATGCTGTCAAAGCAGGAAAGACCGTCATCGGTCTAAGAAATGTCATGTCTGAAGCAGAATGCAAAGAAAAAGTGATTGCTGCTGGACTTGTTGAAAAATACGCTAAATAACTAAAGTGACTCCTGTGGGTGGCAGACAATGCCATCCACAGGTCCACTTATTCCCAAAGAAACCGGATGAATAGAACATGAAGTTAGATGATTTAAAAGCCAAAAGTCATCAGATTCGCTTGGTCGCTTTCGATCTTGATGGCACCTTATTAAAAAGTGACCACACCATTTCAAAATTAAGTCTATTAGCCATACAAAAGCTTCGTGAAAAAGGGATAAAAATCGCGATTGCATCAGGGCGTATTTTCACGATGCTCGAAACCTATTCGCATGCCTTAGGTGGTGCTGATTTTGTCATTTCTGTCAATGGTGGAGCCATTGATGATTTAAATAAAGGCGTTTCGGTTGAAAGACAATATTTACCAACTGAAGATGCGAAACACGTGATTGAGTATTGTTTAGATCAACATTTAGATTGTTGCCTACTCACACGAGGTCCAAGCTATTTTGTTAAAGATAGTTTAAGAGTTCAACGTTTTGAGATGTATAATGCGATTGCAGAAACATCGGGACTCAAAAAAATTGAGATTAAGTATTATGATCAAATGATCGATGATGTGCATCATATTGAAAAGATCTTGGTCCAAGAAATGAATGCAACAAAAACGCATAAAATGATGAAATTTGTCGATCAGCAAACCGCACTCACGTATACCACGAGTGATAAAAATTTGCTTGATGTTTCAGCAAAAGGCATTAGTAAAGGGGATGCACTACTCAAAATAGCGTCTTACATGGGTATTTCTCAGGATCAGATCTGTGCCTTTGGTGATTATGACAACGATATCAGCATGTTTGAAGTGGCAGGCATAGCAATTGCTATGGGAAATGCCAGTAAAAGAGCTTTGGAAGCGGCACATTATGTGACGGAATCCAATGATGATGAAGGAATCGCAATTGCGATCAAAGAGATTTTTAGCGAGGTTATTCGATGAACATACGAAAAATTGTTCTTGATGATTTTTATCGTGCTTATGCTGTAGGACACGTGACGATCGATCAAGACTTACATATTATTGTAGCAAGTGAAGCCATTGAAGGAAAAGCGATTGCCTATCACGGTGAAGACTTTTCGAAAAAGAAAGTTCTTTGGGATGACCAAGGAGGAACGATGTCTATCGTCCCCATTACCGGAACAAACGGCGAATTTTTAGCGGTGAGAAACTTCTTTCCTGGGTTTAATGCAAAAACGGCGAAAGTTGTTCATGTGAAACCAGAAGGGGATAGTTTTGTCGTCAGTGATTTCTTAGATCTCCCCTATCTGCACAGATTTGATCTTATTACCGTTGGTGACACCCATTATTTCATTGGGGCAACCCTCTGCTCATCGAAGACAGAAAGAGAAGATTGGTCGGATCCAGGTAAAGTATTTGTCGGTGTTTTGCCCAAAGATTTGAATGAAAAA
>JBBIMC010000033.1:0-10640 GCA_037444605.1 Mycoplasmatota bacterium
TCATGATGCTTACCATTTCAGGATGGTTGACGTTAGTCGCGATTGTTTTCTTACCCATCACGACCGTTTTAATGGGATTGATCATGAAAAAGGCAAGAGGGTTCTTTAGACGTCAACAAAGCACACTAGGAAAACTCAATGGCCACATTGAAGAATCATTTACCAATCAACAAGTCATTAAGACCTATCAGGCAGAAGATGCATTTATGGAAACATTTGATGACTATAATAAGGATCTTTATGAATACTCTTGGAAATCTCAATTCATTTCTGGATTGATGATGCCACTCACGGGGTTTGTCACGAATTTGTCATATGTTGCAGTCTCCGTAGTTGGTGGTATTCTCGCGGTCGGTGGATCACTGTTTATTGGAGATATCCAATCCATGCTCATGTACGTCAGAACATTCTCTCAACCTCTGGGAACCATCGCTCAAAGTTTAACCATGACACAAACTGCTTTAGCAGCATCTGAACGTGTATTTGAATTCTTGAACGAAACAGAAATGCTCGTTGAAACTGAATCTGTTGAACTTACACGAGTTAAGGGTGAAGTCGAATTCAATCATGTGCGTTTTGGTTATGTAGAAAATAAAGAAATCATTCATGACTTTAATCTCCATGTGAAACCGGGTCAAAAGATTGCGATCGTTGGACCGACAGGTGCTGGGAAAACCACCTTGGTTAATCTTCTCATGCGTTTCTATGAACTCAATGGTGGATACATCGCTGTTGATCATGTGAAAACAACAGATCTTACCAGACATCAAGTTCATGAACTCTTTGGTATGGTATTACAGGACACTTGGTTATTTAAAGGGACCATCAAAGAAAACTTGATGTATGGTAACCCCAAAGCGACCATGGATGATGTCATTGAAGCCTGCAAGGCAGCGAACATTCACCACTTCATCAAAAGTTTGCCCAACGGATACGACATGGTCTTAGATGAAAATGCGAGCATATCTCAAGGTCAAAAGCAGTTATTAACCATCGCGCGTGCGATGATCGCCAATGCACCGATGCTCATCTTAGACGAAGCGACGTCATCGGTTGATGTCAGAACTGAACAGCTCATTCAAGAAGCGATGGATCGCCTCATGAAGGGAAGAACAACGTTTGTCATCGCACATCGTTTATCCACTATTAAGAACGCTGATAACATTTTAGTATTGAATGAAGGAAACATTATCGAAACGGGTACCCATGATGTCTTACTCGAAAAGAAAGGTTTTTACGCCGATCTTTACAACAGCCAGTTTGAGTTTTCGTTAGAGGAAGCCGTATGAACCAAGATATGAATTTTTTACCCATCTTGTTCGCGACATTGCATAAACGCATGATGGACTATCATCAACAGGTATTAAGTAAATACGGTTTAGCAAAAATCCATATGCCATATCTCATGATCTTATTTGAACATCCAGAAGGCATGACACAGCGGGAAATGATTGATCATCTATTTCTCGATAAAGCGCATGCTTCAAGAGCATTAAAGGATTTAGTTGAATTAAAGTTTGTTCGAAAAGATGAGGAAGGGACGTATAAAAACAAGTATTACATCTTAGATTTAGGGAAAGCATTGATCCAAGAATCACGCAGTGAAGGGTTACGATTAAGGGAAAAACTGGCAGCGGTATTAACCAAAGATGAAATTGAACAATTCCGCAATATTTCAAGCAAAATCATGTCCATCTTCGAATAATAATCAACGTGTAGAATTTTCTAAAATTTTACACGTTTTTGCTTGACTATTGACGATGATAAAACGTTTTCAAGATGGACAACATTCGCGTGATTTGTGTATTATGTTATAATACACTAGGGCAAAGTCGGTATTTGCCTACAGGAGTGTTTAATCCATGCGGAAAACAAAAATTGTCGGGACCGTCGGTCCGGCATCTGAAGATAAAGCTACACTACGTCAAATCATGCTCGCTGGTGTCAATGTGATCAGAAATAACTACTCACATGGCGATCATGAAGAGCATATTAATAGATTCCATTTAGTCCATGAACTCAATAAAGAATTGGGCACTTATGTCGGTACTTTAATGGACACCAAAGGTCCAGAAATCAGAACCCATCGCTTTAAAAATGGACAAGCATATATTCATCAAGGACAGACTGTCCTCATCAGTATGGAACAAGTTTTAGGCGATGAAAATAAGTTTTCGATCAACTATCCTCACCTCTTCGATGATATCGAAATTGGAAAAACCATCCTCATCGATGATGGGTACTTAGCGCTTTTAGTCATCGATAAGAATCATGAAACAAGAGAACTCGTGACCCTTGCCAAGAACAATCATCTTGTGCGTGATAAGCGTGGAGTCAACGTCCCTAATACCATTCTCAATATGCCTTTTTTGTCACCCCAAGATATCGATGATATCAAGTTTGCTTGTCATCACGATTATGATTACATTGCGGCATCATTTACCCGAAGAAAAGAAGACGTCTTCGCCATTCGTGAATTACTCAAACAAGAAGGCAAAGACTACATCAGTATTATCGCTAAGATTGAAAATCAAGAAGGAATCAATAACGTCGATGAAATTATTGACGCTGCGGATGGCATTATGGTCGCCCGTGGTGATTTAGGTGTCGAGGTCTTCGCAGAAGATTTACCGCAAATGCAAAAAGCAATGGTTCATAAATGCCAACAAAAGGGGAAACTCGTCATCGTTGCGACACAAATGCTTGAATCGATGCAAAAAAATCCTCGTCCTACACGTGCTGAGGTTTCCGATGTTGCCAACGCGGTGTACGATGGCACGGATGCAACCATGCTCTCAGGAGAAATGGCTCAGGGGAATTACCCTTTAGAATCCGTCGAGTTTATGGCGAAAATTGCAGAAAGAGCAGAACAATCCGTCAATCACCGCAAATTTGCTGATCATGCACTCTTTGAAGGCGATAATCTCTTAGATGCTATCTCGTTTGCTGCAGTTCAAGCAGCAATGAATTACAACGTTAAAGCCATCATAGCTTATGGCTACAAGGCTACAGACAACTTATCTAAATACCGGTCAATCGCACCGATCATCGGTGTCGTCGACTCTTACCATAAAGCAACATCACTTTCCCTTTATTATGGGGTCTTTCCTGTCACCTCTGTTGAGGAATTAGAAAGAAAATTAAAGATGTTAGGTGTGGTCAAAGGGGACACGATACTCGTAGTTCGAAAATACCACATCGAATTTATTAACTACTAAGGATGAATGAAGCGACATAGAAGAAGCGTCATTCGTGATGCTTTTTTCATGAATAGATAGATTTAAACGTCAAGATAAAGTAAAATGAAAATGAACGTTCTAAGGAGGACATTATGACGGTTGCACTGGTTGGATTAGGTAACAATCTCATGTATGTCTTTGGTGGACTCGCGCTCTTTCTCTTTGGGATTAACCTGATGAGCGATTCCCTTAAGGCAGCTGCAGGAACAAAGTTAAAAACGATTATTGAAAAAAGTACGAACACACCATTGAAAGGAATTTTAGTGGGGCTTCTACTCACAGTCATTATTCAATCATCTTCAGGAACGACAGCACTCACCATTGGATTACTTCGTGCAGGACTCATGACACTACCTCAATCGGTAGGAATCATTATGGGTGCAAACATCGGGACAACAGTCACCGCGTTTATCATCGGTTTACCGATCGCTAAGTTTGGGTATCTGTTTTTAGGTGTCGGTGTCATTATGACATTTATTGGACGTAAGCGTGTCCACCACTTTGGTGGTGTATTGGTAGGACTTGGGATGTTATTCGTTGGACTCGAAGTCATGGGGTCTGGGCTAAAGCCTCTCGCAAGTACCCCTGAAGCGGAACAAATGTTTCAAACATTCTCTCAAAACTGGTTTTTAGGCACTGTTTTTGGGACGATCTTTACCGCGATTGTTCAATCATCCTCTGCCGCGATTGGGGTTTTAGAAAAACTTTACGCCCTTAATGCTGAAGGGATTGAAACCATCACTTTAAGTGGTGCGATTCCTATTCTATTAGGTGCAAACATTGGGACGACGATCACTGCATTTCTCGCCTCTTTAGGTGGAAATACAGAAAGTAAGCGCGCTGCATTCATTCACGTCTTATTTAATGTATTGATGACTGTGGTATTCTTGATTTTACTCGTTCCTTATCGCACATTTATTATTTGGTTTGAAGAACGTTTCTTGGAACGCTATTCCATGTTATCCATTGCCTTTGCCCATGCATTCCAGAATACGACCATGACGATTCTCCTCTTTTTCTTCATTAAACAGATGATTGCTGCTGCAAAATTTGTGGTTAAAGATAAAACGGTTAAGCATCTACCTGTTGAAATCTTTGATGAAAAATTGATACAAGAATCCCCAACACTCGCTCTCGAAGTCGCCAAACGTGGTATTCTTTCCATGGGTGCAGTGATTCAAGAATATTTTGACATCGTGAAATCCTATTCCTTTAAGGAAGATGCCAAGTTAGTCGAAGAAGGCTATACTCATGAGATGATTACAGATACATATGATCAAAAACTCCATGACTATCTGATTAAGATTTCCATGGCTGGATTAGAACAATCCGATTCAGCAAAATTGTCACGAGATCTAGATACGATTAAAGACTTTGAGCGTATCGGTGATCACTTAACGAATGTCTTAGAGTTTTTTGCTGAACGCTATCAAGAATCACAAATGCTTTCTGAAGAGGGAACACGTGATTTAACACAGATGTATGCTGTATTAGGTCAAATGCTTAAAGACACCTTAGAAAGCTTTAAAAATCAGGATATTGAACTAGCAAAACAAGTCGTCAAGACAGAAGATTTTGTCGATGAACTTGAAGAGAAGTTTAGATATCGTTATATCGAACGGTTAAAGAATCAACAAGTGACGTTTATTAAAGCTGCAAACTATGCGGATATCTTAGCGAATCTTGAACGTATCGGTGACCATTTGATGAACATCGTTTCCTCTGTTATTGAACCTATGTATGTACCGCAAAGTATCATTGTTCCCAAACCTCACGAAGTCGACATCGATGTTTAGAAAGGATTTGGTTTAAATGTTTGAACTCAAAGCACCCTTTACCCCCAAAGGCGATCAGATTAAAGCCATTGAAACCTTGAAAGATAATATTCAACAAGGGATTAAAGAACAAGTCTTACTAGGGGCGACGGGGACAGGGAAAACATATACCATTGCCAATATCATCCAAAACTTACAAAAAAAGACCTTAATTCTTGCCCCCAATAAGACCTTAGCCGGTCAGCTTTATGGCGAGCTCAAGGCCTTTTTTCCCAATAATCATGTTGAATACTTTATCTCATACTATGATTATTATCAACCCGAAGCTTATGTTGTCTCCACGGACACCTATATCGAAAAAGATTCCTCCATCAATGATGAAATTGATGAGATGCGCCATGCAGCAACTGCCTCACTTCTGGGGAGTGATGATGTGATTGTCGTCGCATCCGTCTCCTGTATCTATGGGATAGGAGATCCTGATGACTACAAGAGTTCAATGATCTTTTTAAGAGCAGGTGAGGACTATGGTCGTGATAAACTGATCAATAAACTCGTTGAACTCACCTATCAAAGAAACGATATAGACTTTCATCGTGGAACATTCCGCGTTCGCGGAGATTCTATTGAAGTGATTCCTGCCTATGAACGCGCTCAAGGAATTAGAATCTCGTTCTTTGGTGATGAAGTCGAAGACATCAAACGTTTTGATGTTCTATCCGGACAAGCATTAGAACAGTTGACGTATATCACGATCTTTCCTGCCACTCACTTTATGACCAATAAAGATAAACTTCATGAATCTATCCGTAGGATTCGTAATGAACTTCAAGAACAAATCGCTTATTTTAAAGGAGAAAATCTCCTCCTCGAAGCCCAACGTATTGAACAAAGAACGAAATATGACATGGAAATGCTCGAAGAAATTGGCATGTGTAGTGGGATTGAAAACTACTCTCGCCATCTTTCACTCCGTGAAGCGGGTGAAACACCTGCGACACTCATCGACTTCTTTGGTGATGACTTTTTGATGATCATCGATGAGTCTCATGTTACCATCCCTCAGGTAAGAGGCATGTATCATGGTGACCGTTCTCGAAAGACGACTCTCGTCGATCATGGATTCCGTTTACCTTCAGCCTTAGACAATCGACCCCTTCAATTTGATGAATTTGAACACAAATTAGATAAAGTCATTTATCTTTCAGCGACCCCTGGAGCGTATGAACTCGAAAAAAGAATTCCAGTGGTCGAACAAATCATTCGCCCAACGTATTTATTGGATCCTGAAATTGAAGTTAGACCCACGAAAGGACAGATGGATGATCTCTATTTTGAGATCAAAAAGCGTGTGCAAGCCCAAGAGCGTGTGCTGGTGACGACACTGACCATTCGGATGTCCGAAGATTTAACCGCCTATTTTAAACAGTTAGGTATGAAGGTAGCTTATCTCCATAGTGAGATTAAATCATTAGAAAGAATTACGATTCTTCGTGACCTACGTATGGGTAAATACGATTGTTTAATTGGAATTAACCTCCTTCGTGAAGGACTTGACTTACCTGAAGTTTCACTCGTCGCGATATTAGATGCCGATAAACAAGGTTTCTTGAGAAGTGAACGAAGTCTGATCCAAACGATCGGTAGAGCAGCAAGAAACCAAAACGGGAAAGTCATTATGTACGCGGACTCAATGTCGGATGCGATGGAATTTGCCATTAAAGAAACGAATCGTAGACGTCAGTTACAGTTAAACTTCAATCTTGAAAATCAAGTGGTTCCTGTATCTGTTCAAAAAGAAATTCGTGATAAGATCACCATTCGTGAAGACATTGTGGAAGAGCCTAAAGATTATCAGAAGTTAACCAAGAAAGATAAAGAAAAGATGATTAGAGAATTTGAAAATGAAATGAAACAAGCCGCGAAGAACTTAAACTTTGAACGTGCTGCAGAACTACGTGATCTCATTTTCGAATTAAGAGCGGATGAATAAAAATGAATGATTTAGAGAATCTAAAAAAGACAATTGCTGACGATTATGCGCGGAAGGTGAATACCTTTCGCCTTTTACCTATCACAGGAAAAGATATTTTAATCGGTGACTCGATGATCGCGTTTATGCTCATGAGAAAGTATGGCTTTGATTCATGGCAAAACATGGGAATTGCTGGTGATACGACCATTGGGGTTATGAATAGGCTCGATGCTGTCATTAGGCAAAAACCAAAACGAGTCATACTATCTGTAGGATCGAATGACTTGGTATTAACCGACGATACACATGAAACGATCACAACCCGTATACATCATATCATTATGATACTAAAATCGCATGATATCGATACGTATTGTCTTTTAATCACACCGATTTGTTCCGGATGTGAAAACGCCAATCAACTCTATATTGGGAGTCGAACAAACGATGACATCTTTAAACTGAATCAACACATTAAAGAACTCGTTCACCATGCTAAAATCATCGACACCTATTCCCCATTGATCAACAGTCAACAAGAACTTCATCCTAAATACAGTCGAGATGGAATCCATTTAAATGATTTTGGGTATCAACTTTTTTCTAAAACCATCCATGATGCCTTGAGTTAAATGAGCATTTATGCTATCATTTAGACATTGAAACCATATGGAGGGAACTATGAAAATCGAGAAAATGGCAAGTCTTTTGGGCATGAAAGAAACCCAAGGAGTTTTTGAAGGTACGTATCAAGGATATACGTTTCATTTGATTCACTATTTTACGGATGCAATCACCAAAATTTTAGCATTACAATTTGTTTTCGATCATCAATTAACCAAAGATGAATTCAAGGCGATCAGCAAAGCTCAAGGAGCACCCATCGCACGTCTTGAATCTGTCGCACTCACCCAAAATGCTGTGGTTTTACCTTTGCTTTATAAATCAACAAAACCCGAAAAATTGAACGCATACTTGTCCAAGATTACCGATGCGATGAAAGCATCGAATCTCAAAAATCTTAGTCACTGTCCATTTTGCGGGTTAGAGGATACCGATGCACAGCGCGTGATCAAAGGATCAATCATTCATGTCCATGATCAATGTGCGAAAGATTTTTATGAAAAAGTGATTGAAAGAGTTGAAGCTGAAGAAAAATCAGTAGCTAATCTCCCCAAGAGTTTACTCTTTGCTGTGATTGGTGCGATTGTCGGATTAATCCCCACCTTTATTTCGGTCTTATTCTTTAACTACATGTTAGCCATTCTTTATGCGTTAATTCCCCTTGGAGCTTTTTATGGATTTAAGAAGGGTGGAGCAGCCAAAAATGCCTATGTCCCTTTCCTCATCGCGGGAATTTCACTAGTGATCTCACTCCTCTTCATCGTTTGGATTTATCAAACAGGTGCTGCAAGTTTGGGTATGACCTTTGCAGAAATGCTTGAAGTACCAAAAAATCGGAGCGAGTTTATCGGTGATTTAGGGACAAGTGCTCTCTTTACGGGTATCGGTGTCTTAATCGTCTGGAAGAGCATGTCACAACAGACGAACGCACAGATCAAAAAAGATCTTTCAGGACTAAAGAAATAATGTAAACGACCACCCTTGGGTGGTCTTTTGTTTATATCATCTCACTTAAGAATCAAGCACATCTATGATAAGATAGAAATGGAGTTGATGAACATGAATGCACAAACCCATTATCAAGCAGGGTTATCCAACTATTTATTGAATACCAAAAAGAAAAACATCATGGTTGCCATCGAGCATTTTTCGCAAGCAGTTGCTTTAGGTCATGCAGATGCTCACTATTTTTTAGGACGATTTTATGGTTTAGGCGATGGAATTTCGGTTGACTTTAAAAAAGCGATGGAACACTACATGAAGGGTGAAGCATTAGGATCCTATAAATGTGGGTATGCGTTAGGGTTGATGTACCATAGCGGCATGGGTGTTGAAAAGGACGATGTGATCGCCAAAGATTATTTCCAACAAAATTTCGAAGGACTCAAACTAGAAGCAGAAGCACAAGATCCTGTGAGTATCCATATTGTCGGGACGTATTATTACTATGGCTTTTATGTTCAACGTTATATCTTTTCAGCCATCGAATGGTTTTTAAAATCCGCAAATTTAGGATATAGTGACTCGCAATATATGCTCGGAATGATCTATGAGACCATTTCTCATGATGACAAGAATATGGAACAAGTTATCAAATATTATAGCCTTGCTGCAGAACAAGACCATCCTTACGCCCTCTATGCCTTAGGCATTATCGCTTTAGAAGAAGAACGATTCAGTCAAGCAGTGTTTTATTTAGAAAAGGCAGCTCAACAGCAATACGCGCTTGCTGCGTTCACTCTAGCGATGTATTATCATGAACATGAACCCAAATACCCTATGAAAGCTTTTGAATGGTTTATGGTGGCTGCAAAGCAGGACCATATTGAAGCAGCATATTATGTAGGTCTCTATTTTCAAAATGCTAAAGGCGTTGAGCAAGATATCGATCAAGCGGTATTTTGGTATGAAAAATCTGCTTTGCATAAGAATAAAAATGCACTTTATCATTTAGCGATGATACTGATTAAACAAGAGAAGAAAGACTATGTAAATATTGCAAAATTGTTAGAAGAAGCAGCAAAACAAAATCATCCCAACGCGCAATATAACTTAGCTGTCATGTATCATCGGGGTGATGGTGTGGAAAAAGACATTCAAAAAGCATTGTTTTGGTATGAAAAAGCGGCTGAAGCCAATCTAGCGATTGCTCAGTACAATCTAGGAATGCTCTATTTTGAAGGCAGTGTGGTTCCTAAGGATGAACAAAAAGCGAAAGTTTTATGGCAAAAAGCAGCCGATCAAGGATTAGAAGCTGCAGTGAAATTAATGTATTCGATTAACAATTACGAGAAACTTCAAAAATCAACATGGCAATCTTAAAATATGGTTATTTATTTTTTGGTTGGCTATTTTATGCGCTGATCAATGTGATCTCCTATACGAATATAACATTTGAGGGACCCTTAGAAACGAAAATTCTTTTTTCGGGTATCTCATTCATCCTACTTGTACTCGATAATGTCATTATCCTGAAATCATAGTGGATTTTTAAACGCCATTTTAAAGAATTTCAAACCTATCATCAAATCATGTTTTACCTTGGAATCATCGTGATTCCCCTAATAAGTTTATATTATCAATCCTAACAAAAAGCGACATGTTGACCATGTCGCTTATCTTTTTTATTTAGCTGCGAGTTTGATGATTTCAATAAAGATTTTAACGGCTTTTTCCATCTGTTGTATGGATGCGAATTCATAGCGTCCGTGGAACTGATAACCACCGGTACCAATATTAGGGCAGATTAATCCTTCGTAGGTGAGTCTTGCTCCATCAGTACCCCCACGAATTGCTTTATTGAAGGGAACGACACCGGCACTTTCTGTTGCTTTCTTCGCGAGTTCAATGACCTGCATGTGATCTTTAATGATTTCATACATATTGAAGTAAGAGTCTTTAATCTTCACCTCAACCGCTTGATAACCATACTTGCGATTCATATATTCAGCAATGACTTCAAACTCGATTTTTTGTTCGTTGAATTTAGACATATCATGGTTGCGGATGATATAGTGCGCATGCGCT
>JBBIMC010000034.1:0-10617 GCA_037444605.1 Mycoplasmatota bacterium
CCAGACCAAATAAAGAACTAAACCCACGATGGGGACGCAAAAGCCTAGAAGAGACCAACCGAAACCACCTTCATCTCCTGATGATTTGGTCGGTGAATATGATCCGTTTTCTGTTGGTTTACCGCATGAAGGACAGTATTTTTCATGTCCATCAAGTTCATGACCGCATCGTTGACAGTAAATCATGATTAGAATAAGAGAGCAGCTCTAAAACCACCCACAACCAATCCTAAAATAAAGCCGATGAGTGCACCTGTACCTGCTGCGTGCGCATTATTGGGTTTTTCATCTTTCCAGATGAGATACAAAATTAATCCCACAATGGGAATACAAAAACCTAGAACTGACCATCCGAAATTTCCATCATCATTGACACTTGATGTTGGTGTTGCTGTTGCACTTTTAGTTTGTTGTTTCCCACAGTGTGAACAAAATTGAGCGTGGTCATCCATTTCTTGACCACAATGAACACAAAAAGCCATATTAAATCCCCCTTATAGTTTGATTAGTTAGCATTATTGTAACATAAATGTCGTTTGTTGTCTATGCTATATTTTAAGGTTAAATGCTTCTTTTACTCACGATTTTTTGATACGTATATCCACTATCTTTGATCGTTCTTTTTTGTGTCTTATAGTCCACATGGATTAAACCAAATCGTTTTGAATAACCGAGACCCCATTCAAAATTATCAAAGAGTGACCATGCATAATAACGTTTGACATTCGCTCCATCTGTGATGGCTTGATGAACTGCTTCAAGATGCTTTTTTATATAATCTGCTCTTCGTGGATCATGGACTTTACCTTCGATGAGCTCATCTTTAAATGCAGCACCATTTTCTGTGATGAAAACAGGAATATTTTGATATTTTTCTTTGATATCGATGAGTAAATCATATAAAGAGGAAGGACACACCTCCCATCCCATCTCCGTATAGATGGCTTCTGGCATATGATAATCTTGGGCATAAAAAGGATGGTTAAAAGGTGCATAGGATTGGACCCCACGAGAATACATATTGATTCCCAAAAAATCCATAGGATGAGCTTTAATCAAATCCATATCTTCTTTTTGGATGGTGAATGAATGCCCTGCTTGATGATAGAGCTTGATCATATCTTTGGGATATTCACCTTTGATTAGCGGATCTAAAAACCAACGGTTAACAAATCCATCCACGTTTCTTGCTGCTAGTTGATCCATCTTATCGAATGTTTTGGGGTACTGTTTACCTAAATTGAGAACAATACCTATTTTTCCATCTCCATAAGCATGTTTTTTATAGAGTTCGATCGCTTTTGCATGGGCTAAAAAGAGATGATGTGCGATTTGTAATTGTTGACTTAATGGATGATCATTTAAGAATGCTGTACACCATGGTTCGTTATGGGTATACCAAACTTTGATTCTATCCCCAAAAAGATCAAAACATGTCTTTGCGTAATTGAGATAATGTGTGATGGTGTCTGGATTAAGCCAACCCCCATTCTCATCATAGACAAGCGGAAGGTCTCCATGCCACAGGGTTGCTGTTGGTTCAATCCCTTGACTTATTAATTCATTGATCAATCGTTGATAAAAGTCGACTCCTAATGGATTAATCTTTCCATGTCCTTTAGGATAAATTCTTACCCAAGAGATAGAAAAGCGGTAACTTTGAAGACCAAGTTCTTTCATGAGTTGGATATCTTCTTTATACCGGTGATAATGATCGCATGCGATGTCGCCTACATCTGCGGTAGGTTTTCCTTGATCGTCGCGATTGATAACATCCCACATCGTTTGACCTCGTCCATCTGTTGATGCTGCCCCTTCAATTTGATAGGCTGATGTTGCTGCACCAAAGATAAAGTCTTTGGGAAATTTATGTGCCATTGGTTCGTACCTCACTTAGTTTCATTATAGCAATTTGATTTATTAATGACAATATCATCATCGAAAGAAAAAAGCCTTGTTAGGCTTTTATAATCTTCTTTATAACAGATCGTCCATCGTGATAATTCCGCTTGCCAATTGTCCATGAGTATCGAGTTTTATCCAACGAACCCCTGGTGTAAATCCTTCTCTTCCATAGACATAATACCCACTGACTCGTCCGTATGCAAGAATTAATCCCTGATTTTGATAGGTGAAATCGTTGTAGTGATCGTGTCCATAGAATATTGCTTTCGTATGCTTGTGTTTTTTGATGAGTGAAACAAATCCTGTATCGATCGGCGGAGTTGAAGGAGACTCTTCATAACACCCATTAACATTTTCTTTTTTAACATGTCTCACTTCATAGGGAGGGATATGGAGAAAGAGAATACTTGGGATATTTGGATAACGAAGAATGAGTCTTTCATACCATGCCATTTGTTGTGGGTTGATTGTTCCATAACCCCAAACCTTTTTCCCATCGATATCATACATATCATCAATATGGGAGTCCATCATGATCAAGAGGGTTTTAATGTCGTTTTGATCATAGACTTCAATAAAATAATTTGAATAACCTAAGTGTTCGGGTCCCGATGAAAACATAAGGTGTGAGGATTTATGGATGGCTTTTATCAATTCTAGATATGTTCCCCCTTCGGTATCATGATTACCAAAAACCAATCCATAAGGAACCTTTTGTTCATCCATCCATTGACCTAATCGACGATAATTGATCAACCCGTCTTTACCCATGCTCTGATCTCCAGTTAACGCGATGAAATCGGGGTTGATCTGATTTACCATCTTTTCTATCAATACTTTTGCACCTCGGTCTTGTTCATCATTCATCAGATGAAGATCCGTGATTTGACAGATTGTGAATGCATGGTTTTTATCAAAATTGAGAGTTAACTTCTGGCGTGAATGAATGAGATTGATAAGTTCATTGGTATCTCGAGCGACTTCATCGTAATGAACGGCCATAGTCTTAAGCTTATTTTCATCCCACCCCATAAAGATACTCATGACATGAGCTTTTGATGCAGCAAATGTATCCGATAATTGATCCCCTACCATGATCGCTTCATAGGGTTTAGCATGACTGTTGGCTAAAATACGTAAAATACCCTCAGGATGAGGTTTAGGATGAGTCACATCATCAAATGCGATGACTTCATCAAAGAAAGGTAAAATTTCTAAAATCTGCATTTCATCTACAGCGATTTCTCTTAGTTCAGAAGTGACGACTGCTAAATAGTAACCTTCATTTTTTAAACTCTCAAGCATGACTTTGATATTAGGAAAGAGAGCAAGTTGCCCCTTTTTTTCTTTCGCATGAACATGCATGATATAATCTAAGTACTCCTTCTTCACTTCACCATACAAGATGTTGATGACTTCTACGTAGGAAAGTGCCATTACTCTATTGAGATCAAGGGAATCAAAAGTGACGATGGGTGGATATTTCTTCACTAATTCACGATAGATTTTTTCAACTAGCGCATCACTATTGATCAATGTACCATCCATATCAAAAATCACTGTTTTTATCATATTTACTACCTCGCTATCCATCATTCTATCACAATTATGTAAAAAGAGTGACCTAAATGAGCATCACTCTCTTTACACATTATTGGGGAGGAAAATTTTTATTATGGTGTAGGTTCTGTAACAATGAGTGTCCGTTCATGAACAGTTTCATTGCCATAATAATCTGTTACCGTATAGATGAGTGTATATGTTCCTGCGGTTGCGGTATTGACGGTATATACTTTCGTGATTTCATCATACGTGACTAAACCTGCGGTTGCTGATGAAACGACGATTGTTGGTGCCTTAGCGAAGTCGCCATACTTGATGCCTGTGAGAGGATTGAAGACAGCATCTTTGACAACGGTTGCTTCTGTTGTGAAAATACGTGGTGCTTGATCATCCTTGACATAGCCTACAAGTTCAATCGAGACATCATCAAAGTAGACTTTGGTTGCTGCACTACGTTCAGGCTTATCGGATTCGATGAGCCCTAAGAAGAAACCAATCTTCGCATCAGCTGTGCTAAGTTTGCCATTATGGAGAACGAGTTCATAAGTCACCCAATCTGTGGTTAATTCGATTTGGTGTAGGGTATAGTTTGCAAAGTTTTCCGATGGATTTTCCATGATCACGCGAATATCTCTTGCGACATCAGCTTTCGCTCTAAAGGAAATGATATAGGTTGAGCCTGCTTCTGACTTGAACGCGTTTCTTTGGAAGAACTGAATACTGTGAGGTACTGTACCTACATAGGTAATATCGATTTCAAGATGACCATCGACAAATTGATGAGGATTCCAAGTGCCTGTGCCTGTACCAGCCTTAAGTGTCCAACCTAAATTGCTATCTTGGTTTGTGATCGCTGCAGCAAGTTCAAAGTCACCATCGACAAATGAAATGCGTGAATCTACTGCACTTGCTTCATCCAAAACAGTTACGATTCTCGTATGAGTTAAGATATTTCCAGAGGCATCTTCAAGTGTATAGGTCAGTGTATAATCTGCAGGTGTATTCACATCGACAGTACCAGTGACAACAACATCATCTACGGTTAATGCTTTGTCAACGTGGTCATAGACTCTAATACCTAACATTGGATCAAATGTATTGCCTTGTTTCCAATAAATGTCTTGAGCACCCCAAATTTGTGGTACTTCACCATCAGGTGATTTTTCCAAAACACGTGTAACCATGATGTCATCAAGGTAAACGGTTGTTGGAACAGAAAGCCCATGAACATTACCTAAATAGAAACCAAACTTCACGTTAGATACGGTCGCTGTCATATGTTCATATTCATAGGTGTAGGTGACCCACTCGGTGGTTAAATCAAAGTATGCAGCAAATCCAGAACCTGCAGTTTCAAAGTTCACTTGCATTGGTCTTTCATGATCTGCTTTCGCTCTAAATGTAATCTGATAAATATGGCCTTGAGTTAAGGTACGGTTTTGCATGTAGAACTGTGTACCATAGAACATGTTCCAAGTTTCAAAGACATCAATCTTAGCCATACCATCTTTGATTTCAGTATTAAATTGACCACTACCATGCCAACCCCAACCTGTGGTTGCTGGTTGTGCAGTAGGTGTGAGTTGTTCAGTTTCAAAATCACTATTGACTAAGACAAAGGTATTGGGTAATCCGCCACCTTCTTCGGTAACGATGACTTGGATTTCTTTTTCTGTAACATTACCTTGACGGTCTGTGAGTGTATAAACAAGCGTATAGTCGCCTGGAACTGCAGTATCAACTGTACCCGTAATCACGATGTCTTCTGGTGTGAGTGATTTGTCAATCAAGTCAAATACTTTGACACCGAGTAATGGTTCAAAAGGAACATCTTTAGGGACTTGTTGATCTTCAATACCAAACATTAGAGGTGCTTGGGTATCCTTCACATAACCGACGAGTTCAATCACGATATTATCAAGATAGAATGTCGTTGCAGGAGAATCAGATTCGACCAAACCTGCGAAGAATGCAAACTTACCATTGGTAAATCCAGCTTCTGGTACATAAATAATCGATTCATAAGATGCCCATTCGGTGGTTAGATCGACTATTTCATACCATTTCACGTTGGTACCCGCTTCAAGCGATAGACGGATTGAACGTGCTAAATCAACTTTCGCATCATAAGAAATACGATAAACTGCTTGTGTTTCAATCACACGATTTTGTTGATAGAACTGTGTGCCATGAGGAACTGTACCGACAGCGGTAATGACTTGAGTCATGATACCATTTTGAATCGCAACGGTAAATGTTCCACCACCATGCCAACCCCAACCGGTTTCAGCAGGTTGTGCGAGCGGTGTGAGCTGTTCAATTTCCATATCGCCATTCACAACGAAGAATGTCGAATCCAACATATCGATGGCTTCTTTGACTTCAATGGTTCGTGTGTATGTGGCTGTATGTCCTGTAGCATCCGTGATTTCATAGGTTAAGTCATAGGATCCAACAACAGCTGCATCCACAGTACCAGTAATAACGATATCATCCACGGTCAAATCTTTATCAACAGCATCAAAGACAGTCACATTTGAAAGAGGATTGAATGCGAAATCCTTCATAATCACCATATCATCAATGCCACGTAATACTGGGGCATCGTTATCCACGATTTCTTCAATCGTTTCAACGGTAATATTGTCTAAGTAAACGGTTGTTGGGACAGAGGTTGTTCCTACAAGACCCATGAAGAATGCAAATTTACCATTGGCATAACCAGGAAGAATGTGTTGGAATTCAATCACATAGGTATCCCATTCGGTTGTAATATCAATGATGGTATCAAAACGTCTTGATGTTCCTTCTTCAAGAGCCATTTGGATTGGACGAGCAATATCTGCACGTGCATCAAAGGTAATACGATAGATATGACCTTGAACAATGACACGATTTTGAAGATAGAACTGAACACCATAGGTGACTGAACCAAGTTCTTCAATATCAATCTTGGCAACGCCATCTTTAATTTGAGCAGTAAAGACACCTGTACCATGCCAACCCCATCCTGTTTCAGCAGGTTGTGCCATAGGTGCTAATTGTTCTTCTGAGAAATCACCATTGACGACTAACCAAGTGGAAGGAACGAGTCCTTCAAGAACGGTAAGAGTGCGGGTGACAACGACTTCATTTCCCGATTCATCGGTCAATGTATAAGTTAATACATAGTCTCCTGCGGTGTTGACATCATAGGTACCTGTGATGACGATGTCTTGTGGTGTTAAACTAATATCTTGATTATCCGAGACGGTTACTCCAGCGAGTGGATCAAATGTATCACCAACGGAAATGGTAACATCGGTTGCTCCAGTGATCACAGGAGGTGTTTCATCATCAGATGCTTCCACTTCTTCAAATCTTACGTTATCTAGATAGATAATGGTTAAAGCATTTGCGTTTTCTAAACGTCCTGCCATAGTCCCACCACCAAAAATCAATTTACCATTGGTAATGGAATCCATGGTGACAAAGAATTCAAACTCGTAGGTTACCCAATCACTGGTTAGCATCACGTTTTGTTCAAGATAAGCAATGTATCCAGCATTCTCTAATTTAATAACCATACCTCTAGCGATATCTGCTTTGGCATCAAAAATAAGTTTATAATTCTTTCCTTGAGTAATCTTTAAATTCGGTTGAGAGAACTGATTACTCCACCATTGACCACCGACAGCGGTGATATTGTACTGCAACACGCCATCCACTATTGTTGCTGTACTTGCTCCACCTTCACCAGCCCAATGAGTCCAAGAACCATCAAGGGGTTCATTGAATTGACCATTCACAATATAAAGTTCTGTTGATGGTTTTTCACGGACAATGATCAAACGTGTCTGTGTGGTGACATTCCCTGCTTCATCAGTGATTGTATAAGTTAAAGTATACGTTCCGATGACGTTGACATCTAAATCACCTGTGACCACAACATTGGCTGTAATGGTACCATCGACATCATCGATTGCGGTGATTCCTTGCATCACATTAAATGTGGTATCTCCTTGATCAATCACATGATCAGTGACCCCAAATAATAGAGGTGCAGTGGTATCTTCTACGACGGGTGTGGGTGTGGGCTCAACAGGGACTGTAGGCTCTTTGTCACAGGCCACAAGGCCTAATGCCATCAAGAAGAAGCTAAATACTAAAAGCAGCTTTTTCATCATAATTTTCCTCCATTTATATTTTTATATCAGTTTTTTTCGTCTTATCAAAAGTAGATATGCTAAACCACCGATACCTGCCAATGATCCAAGGCTGATGCCGAGAATCCATGCGGTGGATAACCCTTGAGAAGCTATTTCGGGTTCGGGTAAAATCGTAAACTCGATATAATCTGTGACTAAAGTTATTCGAGCACCATTCGGTAACGACGATTCGAACATCGCCATCATGGTGACCATTCCAGGATTTTCGAAAGACTCAATTTTACCAGTTTCATCGAGAATCACGTTAGTATCTCCATCATCGATAATAATTAACTCCGGATTATAAGGATAACTGAACCCTGTCATTGTTTTTAACTCTGCGCTGAATTTTGTCCCGATAGCAGATGCATAATCGATGTCAGAAGGATACTCTTTCATCACTAAACGATTAAAGGTATCTTTGTAATATCCCGGATAATCAGTGGTTAATCCGCCAACACCGAAATTGTAATACTGATTAAGTACTTCATAATCATTAAACGTCCACGGCCACATGGTGATGCCACGATGAATAATCGCATCAACGAAATCGTGACTTACCCCACCGTAGCTTGGATTAAGTGTTGATTTTAGAGGTGCAATCGTCGAGAACAAATTGGTGAGTGAGGCATCGACAGATTCAGCATTCGCAATCGAACTAGTCAAAAGTCCATTAGACATTTCAGGATAAACTCGATTCATTTCAGTAATATTTGCTGCTGCGAAGGTAATCATGACTGTTTGATCGAACATATCATATTCTTCGATGATCGCTGCAACCTGTTGAATGAGATTATTAGAGGTTGGTTTTACTTCGATAAATATGACTGCACCAGATCCTTTTAAGGCTTCAAAATACTCTTTGAGTGTAGGAATCTTTAATGCTTCTCTTCCACCTTGAGGATCATCTAAATTAACCGCTTTGATTTGAGCTAACGTCGATGTTGCGATATTTAGTGATGGGAATAAAGATGCGGTACGTTGTGTGGTGGAATCATGAATAATCACCACTTCGAAATCTGAAGTCAAATGCACATCAAGTTCAAGGATATCCGCACCATTTTGTGCAGCTTGAAGTGCAGCTTCGATCGTATTTTCAGGAGCTGTTGAGTTTTCACCAAGGAATTTCCCACGATGGGCAATAAGAAGTGGTCTGCGAACGTGCGTGTTTTCAGGGAACTTAGCATAAGTAATAAAGAGTTTTCCATAGGTCTGTGTAATGATACCGTTAGCACCTGATAGAATCGCTTGATAATGACTGGATTGGTCATCCCCTGTTTGAACCCATACGGTCATCAAACGCTTTTGCATGTACTCGACTTTTTCACGATCGACAACTTCAATTGGAAGGACTGAGGCAACCGCTTGTGCACGATTGGTTGTTCTTCTTATATCCATTAAATCGTCTTCAGTGAGTTCTTCACCATTATCAAATTCGTAGATCATTACACCTCGAATTACTGAATGAGCGGCACGTGCCGCGAGGATTACTTCATCATTTTTGGAGAAGATAAAGGCATCAAGTATACCATACGTGCTCAATTCTTCACCGAGGGAGGTTGCAATTGATGGTTCATCAGTATAGAATCCAGGGATCACTTTGCCATCAATGGTAACTAAAATGTTATATAAGGAATCGACAACAACACCATCGATGTCGACAACATCTAAATCTTGATTGATTCTAAAAATGGCGGTTGCAGGTCGAATAGCACTTTGGAGTTGTGTTAATTGTGATGCTTGATTAAACCAAACCATCGCCGTTGCAGGTGCCACAATGCCCGTTGTGGGTTGATAAACATCCACGACTTGTCTAAATTGATGACGTTCTACTTCGATATAATCTTCAGGTAAGGTAATACGAACATTATCATAATAAACGGAAACATTATCGGCTTGTACACCAATTCGACCATGCTTGTATTCATATGCTGAATCATAAGTAATAAGTAACTGATCATTAATCGATTCTTTGACAACCGCATCCTTAACATCAACAGTTAAGCGATATGTTGTTGCGGGATTCAATGCTTCGGCATATGATGTGGTCGCAGGTACGTTCCATCCACCATTAATACGTTTTGCAAACTCAACACCATTGGATGCTGTAGCATCTTGTCTGATCGCCATTTGGAAGTAATTTTCGGTTGTATAGCGGAATAAAACAGATGTCCAACGCGAAGCATTTGCAGCAGAAATCATTCGCATATCCGTTTCAATCACGTAATTTGAAAAACCTTCAAGATACTCGGGAAATAGAACAATCGTCGATGGACTTAAGAATAATCTACCATTATCAATTGCAGCAGATCCACCTGCAGCACCTACATTGTTTTTGAGTTCAAGAGTATTGGGAAGTGCACCACTTGGGTAATCAAAATCTTCGTCATAAAGCACATATTCAGTGTCTGATGCTTCTTTGATAAACACATGAAGCGTCAGTGATGTTCCACCATAGGAAAAATTCACGATAAATTTCCCAACTTCAGAGACGGTGATGGATGTCGGATTAATCGTCACCTCTGGATGCGTGCTCGTTAACGTTGCTTCGTTGAGAAAAATATCACCAAAACTCCCTTCGACTTTGATCGCTGTTGTGTCGATGGGTTCATTCTTATTTCCCAAAATATGGGTACTATCTTCTCGTATGGTTCTGCTCACTTCTTCCTCCACTGCGTTGACTGGAATTGTGTAAAACATCATCGAACCATAGATCATCATAAATCCTGTCAATACCAGCATCATCACTTTTTTCATGGGTCACCTCTTGATTTGGGAAAACGATTTCCTTTTGTTAAAAAATAATAACAGCATCACAACATTCACCTAGGGAAAACGATTTCCTTATGGTGTAAAAAACAAAGAACTTCATTGTTTTCAAGCATGATGAAATCCTTCGATGCTATGTATGCGTTTTCATATGTAGTATATAGTTTTTAGTCGACCGTGTCAAGACTAAAGT
>JBBIMC010000035.1:0-10508 GCA_037444605.1 Mycoplasmatota bacterium
ATGAAAATATTGATTGGCTTCCAGAAACAAAAGACGATTTACGCAAGGAAGACATTATTGCAGGTCATTGTGTCAGTCGTGCTGTCTCTCGCCATGTTGGAACCATCAAGCAAATATATACACCGATGGGCATGATGCTCCATCAAACAGGAAAAGATTTAACAAATATTCAATATTTCATCGGTACAGGTGGTGTCATCATCCACAGTGAAGATCCAAAAAGTATCTTAGAAAAAGCACTTAAGACTAAGGATCTTCCCATGGAATTAAGACCCAACCAACCCGTCTTTTTACTCGATCAAGATTATATCTTATCCGCCATGGGCTTGTTGTCATTATCGTATCCGAAAATTGCACTTGCCATCATGAAAAAACGGATGATTCATTTATAGGAGAATACTATGCACGTTGTGAATAAGAAATGGTCCTTAGATCAATTTCTCGCAGTTCGAAAAGAAGTTTTAAAAACATGGCCAACAGGATCCGATCCTGCACTTGATCTTTTTCAAGCGATTGAAACGTTAAGACAAGTTCCACCCCATAAAAATTTTGCCTTAAAGCTTAAAGAAGCAAAAACTCAAGGAAGAACATATATTCAACCACGTGCAGGTGTTGCACTTCTCCAAGAACACATCGATTTGATGCGTACATTGGAAAAGGCGGGTGCTGATTTTCTTCCTTCAACAATTGATTCTTACACGCGTCAAAATCGTTATGCGGAAGCTGAAGAAGGAATTTTAGTCTCGCAAAAGGAAGGACGTTCTTTACTCAATGGTTTCCCTGCAGTAAATCATGGCGTCGCTGCATGTAAAGAAGTGCTTCGCAATGTCAATGTGCCTCTTCAAGCACGTCATGGAACGCCGGATGCTCGACTTCTCTCTGAAATCATCCATGCAGCGGGATGGACATCCAATGAGGGGGGAGGAATTTCCTATAACTTACCTTATGCGAAAAACATCTCACTCGCAGATTCCATTTATTACTGGCAATATTGTGATCGTTTGGTCGGCTTTTATGAAGACCATGGCATTCACATCAATCGTGAACCCTTTGGCCCCTTAACCGGAACACTCGTTCCCCCATCGATTGCGATTACTATCGGGATCATTGAAGCACTTCTCGCAGCTGAGCAAGGAGTGAAAAATATCACGGTGGGATATGGACAATGTGGCAATATCATTCAGGATGTCGCTGCCATTCATATGTTACAAGAACTGACGGATGAATATTTGAAAAAACATGGCTATGATGTCTTTGTGACAACAGTCTTCCATCAATGGATGGGCGGATTCCCCCAAGATGAAGCAAAAGCTGCAGGACTTATTGCCATGGCATCGACGGTCGCTGCACTTGCAGGAGCAACCAAGATGATTACAAAAACACCTTATGAGTCCATTGGTGTCCCCACCAAAGATATCAATGCCTATGGTGTGAGAGAATCCAAAATGGTCGTTTCATTACTCAAAGATCAAAAAATGGAGCCCTCTTCAGATCTTCAAATTGAAAAAGCTCAGATTCGTTTAGAAGTGGCCTGTCTCATGGAAAAAGTCTACGAGATTGGTGAAGGCGATCTCGCTCAAGGGACGATCAAAGCCTTTGAACACGGAATTATCGATGTTCCCTTCGCCCCTTCAAAACAAACACAAAATAAAATTTTACCTGCCAGAGATAACCAAGGCTGTGTACGAATTCTCGAATTTGGTAATTTAGGCATGACCCAAGAAATAAAAGATTTCCATAAAGCAAAACTCGATGAAAGGGCAAAAGCTGAAGGCAGACCTATCACCTTCCAAATGACCGTGGATGATATCTACGCAGTCTCTATGGGAGAACTCATTGGTCGTCCTACGCAATTACAAAAATAACTCATGAAAATTATTGATGTCGTATTGACAAAAAGTTATACTGGTTTCTATTTTGACGACCAAAGAGCCATCAAAAAAGATGCTGTAAGAGATGGATTTATGTATATCGGTCAAACCGTAACTGAAGGATTTCATCAGATTCGTGTTCCTGGCGAAGCGGTTTCGGTACAGCTCATTTTAGATTCTGGAGAAGTCGGAATTGGTGATTGTGCTGCAGTTCAATATTCAGGTGCTGGTGGTAGAGATCCCCTCTTTTTAGCTGATGATTTTATTCCCTATATCACCAAACACATCGTTCCTAAACTAATCGGACAAGATGTCAGTCGCTTTAAGGAGTTGGCCGAATCGATTGATCATATGCTTGTGGATGGTAAAAAACTCCATACAGCAATTCGTTATGGCATTACACAAGCGATACTGAACGCTACTGCACAGGCAACTAAACGCAGTATGGCTGAAGTCATCCGAGATGAATATAATCCTGAACTCAAAGTTTTACATCGGATTCCCATCTTTGCACAATCCGGTGATGATCGTTATGTCAACGTCGATAAGATGATTCTCAAAGAAGTCGATTCACTTCCTCACGGTCTGATCAATAACGTCAAAGAAAAACTAGGCTATCATGGTGAAATCCTCAAAGATTATGTTATTTGGATGCGCAATCGTATCCTTGCAAAGCGTGCTAAAGATGATTATCTTCCCGTTTTTCATATTGATGTTTATGGGACTTTAGGCATTGCGTTCCAAAATGATATCGACAAGATCGTGAATTATTTAGTTGAACTTGCTGAAGCAGCAAAACCTTTTAAACTTCGTATTGAAGGACCCATTGATACCCAAGATCGTCAGGGAACCATGGATGCATTAAGAATCATTACCGCAAAGATCGATGCCATTGGAACACCTCTTGAAATCGTGGCAGATGAATGGTGTAATACCTTAGAGGACATCATGGAATTTGCCGATCAAAAAGCGGGTCATATGCTTCAAATTAAGACACCTGACCTTGGTGGTATTAATAATATCGCTGAAGCGATTCTTTATTGCAAGAAAAAAGGCATCGGTGCCTACAGCGGTGGAACATGTAATGAAACCAATCTATCTGCTGAAGCAACAACCTCAGTGGCCATCGCTTGCGATGCAGATTTATGTCTAGCAAAACCCGCCATGGATGTCGATAGTGGGTATATGATTGTCAATAATATGATGGAGCGTGTCATTGCACTCTCCATGAGGAAAGCTAAGGTTCGTTCATGAAATACGCGAGTGCAGGTACACTTGAATCGAATGACTGTTTAATTACTGTTGAGCCTTCAGATACGATCGCTATCACGATTGAGAGTATCGTTTTTGATCAATTTGGACAACAGATTAAACACGTGATCGAATCATGGCTACTCAGTCATGAAAAAACATTATCGGTGCATATTCAAGATAAAGGAGCCCTTGATTATACGATCATTGCGAGATTAACCACTGCAGTCCGTCGATTGGAGGCTATGTAATGCGTAAAAGTTTACTCTTTATTCCAGCCAATTCACCCGCTATGTTGCAAAACGCTGACATCTTTGATGCTGATGGCGTGATTTTTGATCTTGAAGATGCGATTCACATGATGGAAAAAGATGCAGCCAGAGATTTATTGCTCTCTTTCTTTGATCGTATAGAACTCAAAGACATCGAGGTCATCCTTAGAATCAATAGTTTGGATACTCCTTTCTTTGAGGAAGATTTAGCATTGATTTACCAAGATTTGCTCAAAAATCAACGAATAAATGCCATTTTGCTTCCCAAAGCAACTCACAAGGACATACTAACACTTGCTGAAAAACTATCGTCTTTTGAAAGTCTACACATGATCCCTAAAACGATTGAAATCATCGCACTTATCGAACGTTCAATCGCTTTATTCGAATTAAAAGAAATCGCTTCTCACCCGAGAGTCGGTGGTTTACTCTTAGGTGGTGAAGATTTAGCCACTGATCTTGAAGTTGAACGTACCATTCAAGGGGAAGAAATCCTACTTGCTCGACAGATGGTTGTTTATGCTGCCAAGGCTTTTGGTAAAGATGCGATTGATACACCTTTTACCGATGTCACCAATGAGCAAGGGCTAATCCAAGATACCAAGCATGCCAAAGCATTGGGCATGACAGGGAAATCCTGTATTCATCCGATGCAAATTGATGTCATCAATCAATTTTTCCAACCCTCTGAAAAAGACATCGATTTTGCACGTCGTGTCATTGCTGCAGTTGATGATCCGAGTTACCAACAAAAAGGTGTCTTCTCACTCGATGGTAAGATGATCGATAAACCCATCATTGAACGAGCAAGACGCTTATTAGCCAAGGTCAAATCATGAAGAACAGTTTAGGACGTTTGATTCCTGATGGGATGATTCCTTATCAAGGGACACAAACTATTATCAAAAAAAACAAAAGAACACTGATCAATAAAGTCATCACACATGAAGGGATCAAGCCTGTTTTTCACACGCTTGATGAACTTTTTTCATTTTTAAATCTCCAAAATGGGATGACATTGTCCTTTCATCATCATCTGAGAAATGGTGATGGTGTGTTAAATCTCATCGCAAATCATATTGAGACAAAAGATCTCAAAGACTTAACCTTCGCACCTTCTGCTATTTTTCCTGTCCATGAACCTCTCGCTAAACTGATTAAAAAAGGTCAAGTGACAGGAATCGTCACCAACTACTTAAATGGCTCTGTTGCTAAAGTCATTGAACAGGGTTATCTTAAAAAGCTTCTTGTCATGGACACGCACGGTGGAAGACCTAGAGCCATCGAATCCGGTGAACTTCCCATTGATATCGCTTTTATCGCTGCACCTGCCGTTGATCCTTATGGCAATGCCAACGGGATCGAAGGCATTGCTGCCTGCGGAACACTTGGATATGCCTACCCTGATCTATGGTATGCAAAGAAAAAAGTGCTCATTACCGATCATCTAATCCCGACATTGAAGAAAGTCGACCTAAAGGGAATCTATGTGGATGCCATTATGGTGGTCGATTCGATTGGTGATCCTAAGGGGATTCAAAGCGGAACAACAAAACCGACCAGAGATCCTATCCAATTAAAAATTGCCAAACAAACGGCACGTCTTATGGATGAACTGGGCATGATTAAGGACCACATGTCTTTTCAGACAGGTGCTGGTGGGACGAGTTTGGCTGTTGCAGAAAGTTTAAAAGCCATCATGAAAGAACGTCGCATTAAAGGATCATTTGCCTCTGGTGGCATTACCAATTTCCTTGTCGATATGCATGAACAAGGCTATTTTGAGCATTTGTATGATGTGCAATGTTTTGATCTTAAAGCGATTAAGTCCTATGGAAGAAATCCCAATCATCACCAGATGGATGCCTCTACCTATGGAAATCCCTATGATGATCCGATGGTGAACAAGCTTGATGTGGTCATTTTAGGAGCGACAGAAATTGATCTTGATTTTAATGTGAATGTGACCACGGATAGTCATGGTCATATCATGGGTGGTAGTGGAGGTCACAGCGATACCGCTGAAGGCGCTAAACTCACGATCATTACCACCAATTTAACGAAATCCCGCTTATCCATGGTGAAAGAACATGTGACCACAGTGACTACCCCTGGTGATTCGATCGATGTCTTAGTCACAGAACGAGGGATTGCCATCCATCCGAAACGGGTGGATTTAATCGAAAAACTTAAAAATTCAACACTTCCAATCACCACCATCGATGCTTTGCTTGAGAAAGCATACCAGATGACCGGTGTTCCAAAATCATTAGAGACAAGATCAAAAATCATTGGGGTTGTTCGCTACCGCGATGGCTCTATCATCGATAGTTTGTACGAAGTCAAGGGAGAATAATATGGCTTTCCGGTTTGTTCACGCAACCACATCCTATGAAAAAGAGATGGCACACCATCTTCTTTTGTCACGTGGTTTAATGATTGATCATCATGTGACCGAAACCATTAATCTCTATCTTTATGATGAATGTATTGGAACAATTTCTTACGACGATAACGTCATTAAAATGATTGCCATAAAGGAATCTCATGAAAAAGAAAACCTCACCGGTGTTCTTCTTCAGTATGTGATGCGTCTTTTTGAAACCAGAGGTATCGCTAAGTATTTCCTATTTACACCCGTAGAAAATGAAGCGATTTTTCGTGAACTCAACTTAAAGTTGGTCTCCAAAACCGATCGCATTGCCCTTTTTGAAAATGCATTTCACCCTATTGATCAAACATTAGATCATCTTGCCTCTTCTCTGCAATACCATGGGAATAGACGTGCTGGTATCGTCATGAACTGTAACCCCATCACGTTGGGTCACCTTTATTTGATTGAAACCTGTGCCAACGAAAATGATGATGTCATCATCTTTTTAGTCGAAACAAATCGGTCAGTATTTTCCTTTGATGTGCGTTTTCGCTTGGTCAAAGAGGCGACGAAACATCTATCAAACGTCCATGTGATACCTTCGACATCCTATATTATCAGTCCAGCAACCTTTCCAACGTACTTCTTAAAGGAAGTCTCAGAAGCTAGTGATCTCTTTATCAAACTCGACTTAACCATATTTAAAGAACACTTTTTTAAAGCCTTCCATCTCACTTCACGTTATGTGGGTACAGAGCCTATCGATCTAGCAACTGCCCATTACAATGATCATATGAAAGATATTTTTGGATCATCCCTTAAGATCATCGATCGCCTTGAATTCGATCATCATGTCATTTCCGCTTCAAAAGTGAGAGAGCTCATGATACATAAAGCGTATGATGAAGTTAAAAAATGGGTCCCTGAAGTGACTTATCAGTTTTTAATCTCTGATGATGGAAAGGCACTTTTCTTATGATGGATCCCATACTCCTAGGACGCGAAGCCAGAGCTCATATGGTGGATCTTTGGCGAAATGAAAACGATCATTTAGTCCTTTCGATTCACGCGAACATTCCTGGTAAGGATAAAAACATCCACGAGGCTTATACACTCGTTCACTATTTTGAATCTCTCATTCACGCACAAGCTCATATCACCCATTGTGAGCGATTTTTTAATGATGATGGTCCCTATACCTTATGCTACATCGAAAATCCATCGGCAATTTCAGTCAAGAAAATCCTTATCCGTTTAGAAGAGAGTCATGCTTTAGGACGTTTTATTGATTTAGATCTCTATGATAAAAGCCAACATTATTCAAGGACGTCGCTAAACATTGAACCTCGTCGATGCTATCTATGTGATGATATCGCCTTTCATTGCATTCGATCAAAAAAGCATTCAAAAGATGAACTGCTTACTTTCTTGAGAGGTGAAGTTCAATCATTTCTACTAGAAGATATCAAACACCTTGCCCAAGAATCGATGATGAAAGAACTAAATCTAGAGGATAAATTTGGCTTAATAACGCCATCTTCATCAGGTTCTCATGATGATATGGACTATCATCTCATGATCAAAGCGCAACAAGTCATTCTTTCCTACTTTCAAAAACTATTTCTCTTAGGTTATCAAGCGGAAGCTCTTTATCAGCTTTTTGATTCTGCAAGACATATTGGTCTTGAAGCAGAAAATGCAATGCTTAAAGAAACGCAAGGGATAAATTGTTACAAAGGATTGATCTTTGTGTTAGGCTGGCTTATGGTTTCTACGGGTTACGCGCTTAGACATCGTCAAACGATCGATCACATTTTCACCAATGTTCATCACATGACACACCCTCTTTTCGATGACTTCAACAAGCCACCACAAACCTTTGGTGAACATGCCTATCAAACCTATCAAATCACAGGTGCTCGTGGTGAAGCATATCTAGGGTTTCCATCTATTCATCATGCCCTTCATATTTTAGAGCATCATCCCTTAAATGATCAAACCTTAAGGATGGTCCTAAAGACATTGATTCTAGCCACTGACGATACAGTGATGCTTAAACGATCGGGTTCATTAGAAACATATCAAAAAATTAAGAAGATGTTTGTCGATCTTGATCCTACCGATTCCCATGAAGTCAAAAAACTTACGTCCTATATGATTGACAATAAACTCAGTTTTGGTGGAGCAGCAGACCTATTGATTGGAACATTATTTCTACACTCCATTCATCAACAATATCTATAAGAAAACCCAACATTCAAGGAAAATGTTGGGTTTTTTGTTTATTATAATTGTTCAGAAACGGATTTTCCTTGCATGTGGAGAACCAGATAATCAGGACCACCTGCTTTTGAATCCGTACCACTTAGGTTAAAGCCACCAAAGGGTTGATAGCCAACGATCGCGCCTGTACACTTACGATTGAAATAGAGATTACCGACATGGAATTCACGACGGGCTTGTTCAAGGTGCATCCGGTTTTTCGAGATCACCGCACCAGTAAGTCCATATTCGGTATTATTTGCGACCTTGATGGCTTCATCAAAGTCTTTAACTTTCGTAACTGCGAGCACAGGACCAAAGATTTCTTCTTGCATCAAGGTTGAATGTGGGTCTAAATCGATGACAACTGTTGGATCAATAAAATAACCCTTTGACCCGTCTCTCGTACCACCCACAACAAGTTTACCTTCTTTCTTGCCTATTTCGATATAAGAGGCAATCTTTTCAAAGGCTTTAATATCGTTGACAGGTCCCATAAAGACATCGGATTGACTGGGATCACCCACTTTGATTTGCTTGGTTAAGTGAATGATTTTATCGACGACAACATCATAGACATCTTGATGGATGATAGCTCTTGAACATGCTGAACACTTCTGTCCTGAAAAACCAAAGGCTGATTTTACAATAGATTCAGCAGCGAGATCTAAATCGGCTTCACTATCGACAATAATCGCATCTTTACCACCCATTTCCGCGATGACACGCTTGAGCCAGATCTGTCCTTTATGGACTTTCGCTGCTTTTTCATAAATTCCCATACCGACATCTTTACTGCCTGTAAATGAGATAAATCGTGTCTTGGGATGGTTGACGATATAATCCCCAATTTCAGCACCACTCCCTGGGATAAAACTGATGACACCATTGGGAAGACCCGCTTCCTCTAAAACTTCCATAAACTTATACGCGATGACTTGGGTCGTTGATGCAGGTTTCAATAACACAGTATTTCCGGTAACAATCGCAGCTGAGGTCATCCCCGTTAAAATTGCAAGCGGGAAATTCCAAGGTGAGATAATCGCACCTACCCCAAGCGGAATGTAGAAATAATGATTTCTTTCTAAATCTCTTCTTGATTGAATCTGATCATCAATTCGGTTGATGAAAAGCATTTGCCGACCATAGTACTCCAAAAAATCAATGGCTTCTGCAACATCAGCATCAGCTTCTGGCCAAGGTTTCCCCGCTTCTTTGGTCATGAGCGCTGCGAACTCGAATTTGCGTCTTCTCAAAATGTTCGCTGCCTTAAACAAAACATCAGCTCTCACTTCGGGTAAGACGAATTTCCACGTCTCAAATGTCTTCAATGCGACTTCCATCGCGAGATCGACTTCCTTAATGGAAGCTTGTGAGATCGTCCCAATCACTTCTTTGTAGTTTGCAGGATTGAGTGAGGTCATGTGTTTGGATGTGTTGATCCGTTTTCCATCGATAATCAGATCATAGTGCTGGCCGAGATAACTTTGAACTTTCTTTAGACCCTGTTCGTATTGATCTTTGATGATCGGATTTGAAAAGTCTGAGAGTGCTTCTGTTTGATACGGATAAATAGCCATGGTAAAACTCCTTTCTTAAACCACTGATTTTTCTTGAGTCATCGCCTCTTGATTAACGAATCGTCTGATATTTAATGCATCCATGGGCATGGATGGTGTTTCTTTCATGATCATTTCTGAGAGTAGCAGTCCTGTCATCGGTGCGAGCATAAAGCCGTGACCACTAAACCCACACGCCATATAAAATCCTTCGAGTTCTGGGGTATCAGAGATGATCGGTTGTCTGTCCGGTGACATATTATAGGACCCACCCCACTGGCGAACCACTCTAAGTTCACCTACTTTTGGTAATATGTGACATACTGTTTTCGCCATGTCATCCAAAAACTGCCATGATGAAGAAATATCATGATCATGTCTCGCTTTTGGATTGGATCTTCCCATCAGGAATGCACCATGCGGAACTTGTTGACAATAAATATTCTTAGAAAATGACATGACCATGGGTCCTTGCATCTTCTCAACGGGTTCTGTGGCTAAAATCTCATGATTTTCTGAGTACACAGGAATATGGACACCTGCAAGGTCGCCCACTTCTTTAGCATAGCCACCTGCAGCATTGACCACCAATGACGTTTCATATAGAGCTTTATTCGTTTTGACTCTGACGATCTTATTTCTCTCTTTTTCGATGGCTAATGCTTCTTCAAAAAAGGAAAATGTGACGCCTAATTGTTTGGCTGCAAGCATGAAAGCTTCGGTCATCTTAAAGGGATTTAAATGACCATCTGTTTTGCAAAAAGTTGCACTGAGAAAAGCATCTGGATTCAGGTGAGGAACAATCTCCATCGCTTCTTTTTTATTTAACTGAACCGATGGAATACCCAATCGATTTTGCAGCGCTACATTTTTTGTGAATTGGTCATGTTCTTCTTGTGTAGTTGCGAGAATTAAATAC
>JBBIMC010000036.1:0-10164 GCA_037444605.1 Mycoplasmatota bacterium
CGACGGATGGGCATTATTGCCGTAGAGAATTTGGATGAAAATGGTTTGCAAGAGAATAATCTCTAATAAATTCTTTTATTTTTTCATCAAGTAAAAAATGAAAAAAATTATGTTAGGATTATTCGTCGTTTTGTTAGGAAGTTTATTGGTAGGATGCAGTGCCTTAGATCCGTTATCACAGTTCGAAAGAGCAGCAGGATCGAATGTAACGGTCATTAGTGAATTCGAAGATGTTGAAGGTGATGATGATGTGGCAGCACTCACTTTAGAAGGAACCACCGTCTTATTATCGACAACACTCTTAGAAGGTGAAATGACTGATTTGGAAAAGGTTCAATACATCAAGACATTGTTTCAAGAAATCAGAGTGATACACGCTGAAAATGTCTTAGCAGGTGAAGAAGCAAGAACCTCATGGCAAACACTTAAAGCAAATGTAGTGATCTTTAGAGAACAAGAATTAACACTTACGGAAGAAGATAAAGCAACGATTCAAAGTTATCGTCAAACCTTAGTCGATGAACGCACCAACATTTTAGCAGACAAAGGTGAAGTCAGAGCCCTCTTCGTTGAACTAAGAGGTAAGTGGAACAGAGATAACTTAGACTTAATCATCACTAATCTTGAAGCAATAAAGGTCATTCTACAAGAACGCAGTGCATTTATTGATCTTGTGAATGAAAGCGTCATTGCAGTGGATGCGATCGTTCAAACGTATCTACCAACCATCTAATTCTATAACTTATCCATCCATTGAAACTTAGAAACCACTCTATGCAGTGGTTTTTATTATCAATTGAGGTAATTTCTTATAGTATCTCAGATAAAACTTTTCTATTGTACTCCCCCAATGGGACACTAAGGCTTGACAACTCCCCCAATGGGGTATATAATGATTATGAGGTGATTACCTATGCAACAACCGATTAGAGTGGTAAGAGAAAATGTAGGACTAACCCAAGAGCAGGTCGCAAATCTCGTGGGTATACCGGTAAAAACAATACGCAATTGGGAACAAAATATACGTAAGCCCAGAGAATGGGTCATGAATTTGATCATTGATCGAATTTTGCGTGAAAAAAGCGAACAAACAACAACGATGGATGAGAATCAAGGAATCTTATCCTTTTTGACGATTAAAAAAATAGTAAGTCAATTTGCAGAACAATTTAATATAAAATCTGTCTATTTATTTGGATCATATGCTAAGGGTGAAGCGAACGATTATAGTGACATTGATCTATATATTGAATCAGATTTGTATGGATTAGATTATTTTGAGTTTATTGAGATTTTGAGAGAAAACTTAGGTAAAAAGATCGAAGTATTAAGTAATAAAACAATTGAAGCATCTTCAAGAATCGATCAAGAGATTAAAAAAACAGGAGTATTAATTTATGAACGACAATAAATATATCGATAGAATCATCAAATATGCGCAAAAAATCATTAAATATATGAAGGGTATCGATTCTGTTAAAAGTTTAGCGAATAACGAAGAAAAGATTGATGCAATCATTCTGAATTTAGAACAAATTGGAGAGACAGCAAAAAGACTTTCTACTGAGACAAAACAATTATATCCTCAAGTAGAATGGCCTAAAATCGTAGGGTTGAGAAACATGATTTCTCACGAATATGAAGGCATAAAACTAGATATCATTTATGATATTATCACCCAAAGAATTCCTGAATTATTAGATGAATTAAGAGTAATTAACAACTAATTGCATGGATTAGATATCGTCATGATACATTTAGGTGGAGAAAAATTATGATTGAAACTAAGCATATCACAAAATCCTATCAGATAGGAAAACAAGAATATCCCGTATTACGAGGAATTGATCTTAAAATTCAAGAAGGAGATTTCGTTTCGATTTGTGGACCTTCAGGGTCTGGTAAGACAACACTTCTTTATGTTCTATCAGGTCTTGAACCCTATGATTCAGGCACGATTTTTTGGTCTGGTGTGTCGATGAACACGATGGATGATAAAGCAAAATCAACATTGCGCGCGAAAGACATGGGGTTTGTCTTTCAATCCTATAACCTCATTCCCCACTTAGATGTCTATGAAAATTTAATGCTTGCCCAAGTGATTGGTGAAATGATCAATAAAGAGAAGATGATGGAGCTACTAGATATTGTAGGCATGAAGGAGTATATTCATCATTTTCCTGCCCAACTTTCAGGAGGGATGCAACAGCGTATCGCGATTGCACGTGCTTTAATCAATGATCCTAAAGTCATTTTTGCTGATGAACCCATCGGGAACCTCGATTATCATCAAGGGATGGAAATCATGCATCTTTTCCAAACACTCAACAAGACCTATCATAAAACCATAGTCATGGTAACGCATAACGAAGATACCATTCGATTTGGAACACGTGTCATTCGATTATTAGATGGAGTGATCAACGATGAAGCGATGGTTCAATAGCTTCCTATTTTCGTATCGTCTCGCTTATAAAAATATCATTAAACACCCACTAAGAACCTTTGCGATTGCCCTTAGTTTTTTATCGTTGGTGATTGCCTTATTCTTATCACTTAGCATGCGTGAGTTTCTCACCACATATTTCCTTGGGGAACTTGAGGATAAATATCAAGATATCGATGTATCTGTTCGCGTCGGTCAAACTGGAAATGCACGATTCTTTACGATTCGCCCCTTTAATGAATCACTCGATCGTGAAGATTATGTCCAAGAGAGCGCAGCGTTTTTTACGATGGATGTATTAGTCGAACATGAGATGCATTATTACTATATCAAATCAATGTCATCTGATTTGAATCAACTTGCAAAAGTAACGATGCTTCCAAGTGGACTCAACTCGCTACTGGATCAAGAAGTCTTAATCACATCCTCACTTTCAGAAAAGCTCAATCTTCATCAAGGAGATACCCTTACATTAGCACTAGGTGAACTTGATCAAACATATACAATCAAGGATGTCATGTTGGATGATGGCCTCTTTCGAGGGGATATGATCTTTTTGAATAAATCAGGAAGTTTATCATTCTTTCTTACAGCACTGGATCCTACACTCGCCGCACTTCCTAGTTTTGCACTGACCAATTTATACAATGAACTCTATGTGAATTTAAAAGAAGATGTAAGCATTCAAGACTTTGATGATTTCATGAGAGATTTGAATGGCTATGAATCTTTATCCATTGAAAAAACGATTAATCTTCAAGAAATTGACGAACAAATCAGCAGAAGTTTTTCTGTCTTCATGGTCATCACGATAATGGTTATTCTCGCGATTCTTTTGGTGCTTGAAACATCCATCAAAGTCTACTTCAACGATACCAAAAAGACGAGAGGTTTAATCCATATTCTAGGCGGAAGACCCTCATTTTCTTATCGCATGGTTCTATATGAATTTTTGCTTTATATCGCCCTTTCACTCTTACTGGGTAAGTTTATTGCCGAAAGGATCATACGCTTTGGTCTTTACTTTGTAGGAGGAACTGGAACATTTAATTTTCAGTCTCAAACCATCTATATTGTCCTTGCGTTCACAGTCATCATTTTCTTATTTGTTTCACTTAAAGATGATCATCAAACCAAGGAAACATCCGTTATCCAATCGATGCGTGAACCCATCGTAAAAAGAACAAACACGAAGGTCTGGATATGGATGCTACTTGGTGTATCAACGTTGATGTATATACTCACCTTTGTTCTACCTGGAATGTCTTATATATCGCTTTACAGACTGATATATGCGGTCATTCTGCTCACCTGTTTACCTGCAATCATCTATCCCATACTTATTCGTTATCAAAAGGATTCTATCCATAAATTTCATCTTTCGATGCTTTATCAAACCAAAGCATTTAGACACTATCTTTTCGTACTTTTAATCTCAGGGGTTTCAGTACTTTTGTTAGGACTTGCTCTAGGACATATGGATCAGCGGTACTCCATCCATCGAGAAGAATTTAAGATCGATTACCTGATGACAAATTTCGTCTCCAGGTACGATGAAACGTTATTAGAAATTCAAGATATGACGGGTGTGAAATCTGCGGATTCCATGCGTATCTATGAGAACATTACGTTATTGGAATCAGGGGATTCGATTTTACAAACCGTATCACTTGATCCGGATATTATCGAGACTTATTTCAACTATGAGATCAGTGAAGAAGCCATGCTTTCTTTATCTAACCCAATGCCTACCATCTTACTTCCTAATCGATTTAAAGAGGTGTATGATTTAAACATTGGCGACTCAATTTCTGTTAGCCTTCACCCCGAAGCTCCCGAAGTGACGCTTGTGATTGGAGGATTCTTTGAGAAATATTTGTCAAATCTCGCTTTTACAAATCTTGGTGATTTTAATGACTACAAAGATTTAAGTATCCAAACAATCGTCATCACGAAAGACGAATCCACCTCTGACACACTTTATGAAGATCTTATTCGCACCTACAGTCCCCGTCTGATTTACGTGGTTGATTATCAAGCCCAAGTCGAAGCTCACGTGGGACGTATGGAACGTTCAACCAATTATATGGCTCTCATCATCGTGGCCATTATCATCTGCTTTGTCATCTCGATGATGAACCATTCACTCCTCATGTTTGAACAGATGAAGAAAAATTATGCCCGTATGCAGGCTTTGGGTATGAACCGAAAACAACTGATCCTTACATTGATTCAAAGTGGGTTGACGCACCTTGTCATCGTCTTTGTCATATCTTGTCTCGCGTATACACTGATTGCCCTCAATATGACGGATTTGATTTTGGTCTCAAGGGAGTATGAGAAGATACATCTTATCATAAGTCCCTATGTGTTAGGATTTGTCCTCACGGTTCTCATCACATTTATGGTTCAATTAGTTTACATTTATCGAATACTTAAGTTAAATCCCGCCCCAACCCTTAGACTGTACGAATAATAACGCATTCTTGACAGTATCTTGAAAGAAATGGATGTATAATAAGACTACCAAACACCTTAGTGTTTATCACGTCTATCTAGACAAGGAGGAAATAAATATGAGAAAGTTTTTCATGATGTTGATGACAGTCATGTTCGCTTTTGTGTTGTTCGCGTGCGATCAAGTCGAACTCACATTAGATGCACCCGGTAATGTTGCTATCACCGATGGGGTTGTGACATGGGATGCTGTCGAAGGTGCAGAAGAATATTTAGTTTTTGTGGGGACACAGTCATTTACAGTGACAACGACATCCCTAGATTTAACTGAACTCGGACTTACCGCAGGAAATTACACGGTGTATGTCATTGCGAAAGCAGGAGAACAGGTATCCTTGCCATCATCCAATCAAGCATTTAATGTTGAAGATATCACGGTAGATATGGATCTTCTCAATCAAGCATTGTTTGCGATGATTGATCCTACGTATGAAGCAGATTTAACCGAAGACGATTTTGAAGATGCTTGGGAATACCGCGATTATCAACGGACAACAGCCCTTGTTGAAACATTCTCTCAAAGCGCCATTGATATGGGCATGAATGAAACGACAACGTTAGCAATCTTTACCCAAGTGATGGCCATGATGACCACCATGGGCTCTGGTGAAATCGAAGACGTCTCCGACATGAAGGCAGAACTTGATGTTTTTGGAACCTTTGGTATGGAACCCGCTGATGTCTCATTGCTCATCTATAACATGTTACTTACAGCTATCGACCAAATCATTATGGATGAAACTTTAGGCATCGAAGAAGATCAAAATAGACTTACAGAAATTGAAGCGATGGTTAATAACTTTAAGACAAGCACAGAAGGACAAGCATTATATCTTGCACTTAAAGCGTATACCCCAATGGCTTATTATGATGATCTCGATCAGTTCTTTGCTTTAGACTTTGAATCATGGCAATATTGGGAACTTATGAATATCATCGCGTATGATATTGTCCCCAACGTTTATTATCAGTGGAATGATCCATATTATCTCGAATGGGATAACCAATTCATTCCTTTATTCCATGAAATCTTTGTTGCCATGAAGGCTGCAGGTCAAACTGCAATCCTGGAAGAATTCCTTTATGATAGCTGGCCAGACATGATGTCACCATTTGAAGGTGTGGTTAACTATGCGGATGAACTTTACTGGTTGAATGAAGACATCTTTAATGCTGAAGCACAAATCCCTTTACTTCAAGATTTCAAACAACTTTTGATTGATGAAGAAGTGATGTTTAAACAAGCGATTGAAGATTTTGTGACCTATGTCAACAACCTTTATGAAGCGATTAGTCCTGAACTCCTTGCCGCATTAGATACAGTATCTACCGGCATGTTTGATCTGGATGAAATCTTTATTATCAAAGACGAAGTTCTTGATATGCTCATTACGACATTACCGGATGCAGCAGCATTTGGTGATATGTATGAAGTCCTCTTTACCATCGCTGCAGCATTTGGTGATACCAATGCAACAGAAATGACCGTTCATGCTGCATATTTTGGAGATATCGATCACGCGGTGGTTGAACTTGCGCTCCTTTATATCGATAGCGTGACTCAAACTGACGTTGAAGCGATTATGACAATTACCGATGGTATGGTCGTTGAAGAAGAATTCTATGATGAATACTGGGATTACTACTATTATGAAACAACCACAGATCCTTATAAGGTCATTGAACTCGCCCTTTATGTGTTAAATCATATCGATACTTTTGTAACTACCAACCAAACCAAGGTCGATGCACTCAATACACTTCTTGATGATGCTGAAATGGAACAAGTATTTACGAAAGTTCTCAATAACTTTGCAGCAATCGCTAGCGAACAGATGAGTGAAGAAGAAGCCGCAATCCTAACCATGGTTGTCGATGAAGTCATCGCAAGTTATGATGATCTTAAAGTCGTCGTTAACTTAATGAAGACGATTGGTGTTGATGTCCTAACCGAATTCATGGATAGTGAAGCTGAACTTATCTTAGACATTTTAAGCCTTCAAGATTTTGATGAACCTACACAAGCGATGATTGCAGTCGTTGAAGAAATCATTGATGATATCCTTCCTTATAACACCGCATTCTTTGGTCCTATGGATTTAGCAACCATTGAAAGTGTCTTACGTGTGGTCCGTATTCCATTACTCGTGGCAGCAACCGTTGAAGGTGACATCTTAGAAGCAGACTTTAACACTGCGTTTGAAGCAATTGTTGACGATGCAGCACAACTGATCTTTAATGTGAGAACATTAGAAGAATTAGCCTATGCTCAGCTTGCAGCCAAGGATCTTCAAGGTATCATTTTCGGTAATGGTCTTGGTCAAGAATTTGATATCAATCTCATGGTCGCTGTCGTTGTAACTCTTGATGATACACTCACGACACAATTTGAAAATCTTCTGTTTGATTCGATTGATATCGTTTTTGATGATATTATCGGTGATACGAATATCTTAGATCTTACAGGTATGTTATCAAATGATGTGGATATGATGCAACAAGAAGTCATCGATATGATTTCTGGTAAGATTGCAGATATCCATACAGCAAGAGGATATATCGTCGATGGTACACTCACACCTGAAGATATCACGTTCATTCAAGGTATCTTCAATGATATGCCAGAAGAACCAGCACTTAACTAATTCACAAGACAAATGAACAAAAGAAAAGCCATGTCTTCTCGAATGAGAAGCGATGGCTTTTTTTCTTGCTTGATTTATGATCAAAAAAGATCAATACTCAAAATAAAAGATGGTATGAATTTAGTTTCCCTGACCACCTTGAGGAATGTTTCCCTTTGCTTGATTGACCCGATCTTCATTGCGTGAAACAAAGGCATCATGCATGGCCTGATAGTTTAATAAGTATGCTTCTTTGATACCGGTTAAATCAGGTTGAGTGATGGTTCCATCAAGAACGGCTTGATGATGGGCCTGGACTTGACTCATGAGTGCTTCGGCAAGTTCATCTTTGATGGCTTGGCAGTAAAGCTCACGTTCATTTTGGTAGGTTTCCATGTAACTAAACTGAGTATCGACAAGATGAATAATGAGTTCTTGAATGGGTAACATCAACAAATCATCGATGATGGCTTCTGGATAAGCTTCCATATAAGAGAGGATTAATTTCGCATATCCAGCGCTGATATCATAAAGATCGATTAAGTTTTGTACCTCTTCATCGATTTCACCATGATTTAAAACAACCGCACCAATTGCATTTTCTTGGAAATATGTTTGGAGCTTTGTTTGAACCTGAACCTGAAGGTTTGAAGATTCTCCTTCATTCATGGACGAAGTTTGAACGACCACCGCATTATCACTTCTAGTTAAATCAATATACCCCGTATCGATGGCAGCATTTAAGTAGTATTGAAGTGCATATTCGTATTGAAGTCCAATAAGTTCGAGTCCTGCACCAACGATTTCAGCATCTTCATTTTTGTACATGTAGCTTAAAACATACCCTTCAGGATCTAAGATAAATTCAACTTTAGGATTGATCTCTAACGTGAGAAGAGATCCTTGTCCTTGATGTACTTTATCTTTTGCTTCTGATTTTCTTGCTTCATTGGCTTGAACAAATTCTTGAACCTTCAAAGCATAATTATTTAAATACTGTGCCAAGACTCCGGTCATATCGGGCTCTACAGCAGTACCCGCAGTAACTGCGTCACGGTGTGCTTGAACTTGTGTTTGAACCATTGCCTTCATTTCATTTTTAATGAGTAATGCTTCAGATTCTCTTTCGTTTTGGTACTGTTGATATTGATTGACCTGATATGCTGCGATTGCTTCAATCAGATCAGTAGGCGACATGAGGAGAACATCATCAACAACAGCTTCTGGATTGGCTTCTAGATAAGAGAGAACCAGTTTGGCAAAACCATACGATATCTCATGAGTATCGGCAAAGGTGATTAACTCTTCATTGACTTCACCCTTGTTGATGATGACAACACCTAAGACTTCATCATGAAAGTACGTTTCTAAGGTTGTTTGAACCTGGGCTCTAAACTGTTCATCTAAATCTTCATCTAAAGAACCAGCCATCACGGCAACCCCATTATCATTTCGTGTGACATCGATGTAACCTGTTTCAATGGCTGCATTCATGTAAAGTTGCAACGCTTCTTGATAGGTTTTACCGACTAAGGTTAAGCCAGCACCGACGATTTCTGCATCGTCATTTTTGTACATGACACTATAGACATAACCTTGAACATCAACGACGAGTTCAATGGCTGGATTGATATCCACGGAAAGCATACGAGGAACTTCACCATTCAATTTAGCTTTCGCTTGATTGGTTCTTTCTTCGTTTCGTGCTCTATAGGTTGCTTTCATGCCTTCATAGTCGCCTTCATACTGTTCTTTTACACCCGTTAAATCGGGTTGTGTCTTGGTTCCTGCAGTCACCGCATCTTTATGTGCTTGTACTTGCATCTGGACCATCGACTTGAGTTCATTCTTGATGGCTAATGCATCCGTTTCTTTTTGACTGCGATACGTATTCATGGCACCCTGATGATTGGTGATCAATTCAGCCATGATATCCTTTGGCGTCATCAGAAGAAGATCTTCAAGAGTGACATCAGGATTTAGATCAAGATAGGATAAAGCCATCTTAGCAAACCCAATCGATACGTCATGTTCATCAGAAAAAGCGATGACATCTTCATCTAACGTTCCATGGTCTAAGACAACAACACCTAATGCATTTTCTTGAAAATAGGTTTGAAGTTTGGTCTGTACGGTTTCTTGGAATTCACCCATCACGTCTTCATCCCCGTGAGTCGCCATAAGCGCAACCGCTTGATCTGCACGATTAACATCGATATATCCGGTATCGACAGCCGCACCAATAAATGCTCTTAGAGCATCTTCATAATTCATTCCAACAAGGTCAAGTCCCGCAGCTACGATTTCACCGTCTTCATTGGTTAATCGATAACTTTTCACTTTTTCATCGTTTCCGATGATCATTTCGATATTAGGATTGATTTCGACCGACAACAACACATCTGTGGTCGTTTCAGGATTTAAATTACCTTCACAAGCCACGAGAAAAGTGAGTAAAAACAAAGATGTCAAAACATAGAACATTCGCTTCATTTTTTATACCTCTTTTCTTCCTCTCTCACTTTATATACCCTTATGAGTCAGGGCTTTATTGGAAAAAGAATAAAAAAGGTGGAT
>JBBIMC010000037.1:0-10142 GCA_037444605.1 Mycoplasmatota bacterium
CTGACGTATCGGTCTATGGCTTCTCCGATTTCAGTTGACCCATGGCGGTCAGGAATTTCGACAATGAGTTGACGGGGTTGGGTTAATTTGAGTTCTGAAATGACTTGCGGTGCAAGTTCAACCAGTTTGGTCGTCACGAGAATAATCGCAATATTGGGATCTTCGAGTGCGCCTTCGAGTGCGCGTAAAAACTCGTCCTTCCCGTGGACGACAATCCCTTCAATACCGACCAGTCTCATCCCGACTTCAGTATCTACATTGTCACTAATTAAAAAGAAGCGCATAAAAATCCTTCTTTCGATTAAAGCTGGTTAATAATTAAGATCGAGATGAGTAGACCGTAGATGGCAACCCCTTCACCAAGCGCAACGAAGATAAGGGATTTACCAAAGTTCTTTTCATTTTCAGAGAAAGCACCAATCGCAGCGGGTGCAGCAGCAGCAACGGCAATCCCGGCACCTAGAGCTGACATCCCTGTCGCGAGTGCCGCAGAGATAAAACCAAGACCTTGGGCAAGGGTTCCTGTCATTAAGTCGACTGCAGGATCACCTTCAGCACCGAAAACAGAGAAACCGTTAAAGAGCTGTACGACTAAGACTAAAGCAATCACAGCGAAAAATGACGCGATATGTGTCACTAAACGACTTTTTGCTGTTTTTGCAGTGGTCTTGCCACGAAATACCTTGATTAAAGGAAGTGAGATTAATACGATCAAAATAAGGGGTAATAATAATTCCATCCATGTTAACATAATTTAGTCCTCCTAAAAATTTACTGATTTAACGCGTTAAACGCAACACCATTACCTTTGTAATAGCGAGAAAACATTTCATAAAACTGCAGACGTAACACCTGAATACCAACGATCATGCCTTCAAGAGCCATGACGAAGATGTTACCAAAGATTAAGACAACGATACTACCTGCGCCAGCAAACATATCCATTAAACTCATGACCACAAGCATCATCCCGGCATGGGATAAGACGAATCCTCCGACACGCAAGAAACTCATCGTGTTTGTGACATAGGATAAGACGATTTCAAAGAGTTCGAAGAAGCCTTCCACGAAGAAGCCACCGAAACCATTGGGGAACATCTTGTGGTGATGGAATTTTCTTTCCAAAGGTTCTTTGAAGAAAATGGCTAAGAGGGGAATCCCCACGAATAAAGCAATCGTTAAACCATTGAAGACGGGGATTTGTAAACCGAGTTGCAAAGCAGCACCTGCGCCGATAAACCCATACATCAATAGACCAGCGAAACCATTATGCGAGAGCACCATTTCCACGTAATCCTTTTTCCTGAATAACGTGACGATGTTCATGATCATCGCAATGATAATCAAGAGTGCACCAATGGCGATGGCCGAGATCAATAATGTCATGGTAAATGCACCATCCATCACGTGGATCGGTTTACCTGGAAGACCGAGCACATTGGTGTAAAAGGGTGTAAGAATCTCTTCATCCCCAAAAAATGAACCATAAAGCAAGCCAAATAGGGCTGATGACAATCCAATACGAACCCCGACAGCACCGAGTGCCATCTTTTTATATTTCCAGAATAGCCAACCGAGCAACATCAACACGAGTCCTTGACCAAGATCACCAAACATGATCCCGAAGAGGAGTGAATAGGTGATCGCCACAAACGGCGTGGGATCGATGTCGTGATAATTGGGCACACCATACATCTCCACAAACATACCAAACGGTTTACTGAACCAACCATTTCTTAATTTTGTGGGTGTGGTAATACGCTTATCGGTTTCCGGTTCATTGACTTCGATTTCGACATCATCAAGACCTTCAAACGCTGTTGTAAACTTATGCACATCTGGCTCAGGCATAAAGCCGGAAATTGAGAATTTATCGCCAAGACCTACGACATATTTCTTCGCTTCAAAGAGTCTGTTGACAAACAGGAGTTCTGCTTTAATACATGCCAGTTGATTGGTACATCCACATGAAATCTCATAGATGTCGCTCTTGTACTGATCGATCAACTTCTTCGCAGTATCAATTTCTGCTTCGAGTGCTGAGACCGCTTCTTTGGGTGTCCCATGAACAAAATCAGGGATATAGATGCGTTCAAAGAAGAGTGAAGAGAATATATTATCGACTTCTCTTTTATACTCAGCAGTTGTGAAATACATACACCAAGTATAACTATCATCAAAGTTAAACGCTTTAAATACATAAGGCTTGTTTTGGAAATAAGAGAGTTTATCGACTGAGTCATTCGGTAAACGTCCAAAACGGATATAGATATATTCACAGGCAAAAAGATCATCTAAAGGAATATCCAAACTTTCGATGTTTTTCACTGAAATGAGCGCATTTTGATATTTTTGAATATGCTGCTCATATTCTTTAATTTTTGAGACTTCATTCTCAAGTGATTGTTTGGTCTCATTGATATACTCATACATCTCATTGATGTTATAGTCGATTTCTCTTTGTTCGACATCAGGAAGATTCAAATCATACTTCTTTTCGATTTCTTCAATTTCCTGTAACATCGGTTGACATGGATTTTCTGCCACGAATGAGGTCAAACCATGGACTCTTTCGACAATCTCACTCGCCAAAACTGGATGAAAGCCTTTGATGTCAATAAAACGCATCAACACTTCATCAAGCTGTTTGACGTTTGAGGTTAAATCGATAAGTTTCATTTTAGCGATTCCCATATAAACTCCTTAGTAAATCAGCATCGTTTTGATTTCCGCTTCATCTACCTGATATCGAATACCTTCGATAATATTGGTGATGTTTTCAATTTCCATTTGGCTTAAGGTGACAAAAGCCATGAAAACCTTAGGAACTTCCGATGCAAAATAGATATATTTTCGTGCGAGATCATAACGTATTTTTCCTGCAAAATATTCGATGTAGACATAATCTTTTTCATTGACAAATTTCGAATATTCCGAGTTGGATAAGTATTTAACGATTTGATCGGGGTTGGATAAGTTAATCATTTCATCCCACTTTTTCTCTGAGATGCGTAAATGATCTTTGATCAGGACATCTTTAATGGTTTGTGGGGTGGCTTGATAGAATTTCTTTAAACGGTAAATCTTGGTAATGTTAGAGAGTTCAATCTTGGTTTGAAAAATGCCTTCAATATCTTTCTTTAACGAACCACTATAATGTTTATCAATCCGACGGAATGCTTCTTGATAATAATAGACTTCGAGTTTGTGTTCGATATCGAGATAACGAATCATTTCTGGATCATCGGTACGATAGGGTCTTAAGATTTGATAGTAGGGCGAATTTTTGACCGCTTCTAAAAGATCATCATAAGTTTGAACCTTTAACATCTTATGGACATCAATCTTGGTATGAACCTCGAAGAATATCGGGAGTTTTCCAATATTATCTTCAAACTCCATGGAAATAATCGTCCGTAGGGTGGATAAGATGAGTTCGGTCTCTTGTTGGACGATATTGAGTAAATAAAACTCCATATCTTTGGAATGAACCATTTTAATCAACCTTAAGATCTGCTCAAATGCATTCTTTCGGATGAGAAGTTCAAGCTGACCACGATGAATGGATGCTTCTTGTACTGAGTATAAGATCTCTTGGTAATTGACTGATTTTTTGAGGAATCCCACTAAATCAGGCAGTGAGCGCATCTTGACTAAGCGTTCGTAATCTTCAGCCTTCAAGAAATGACCGAAAATGGACTTCGCTTTCGTGATGACCGCATTATTGGACAAATCCTTCATGCCATCACATCCTTACTTGATGCATGTGTCATAGATCGTCTTGATCCATTGATCTTTTTCACGTTCATAGACGTCATGAAGCTCTTTCAAGGCTGCATCAAACTTGATCTTTTCTTGTTCTCTTTTGACATCAATTTCTTCTTGATATTTCTTTTTTAGGGCAACAACCGCATCTTTGATCTCTTTTTGCATCGCTTTTTTGAGCTGTTTTTCTTCTTCTTTGATCAACGCGTCGAGATTATCTTTTTTACTTTTTAATTCTTGGACCGCTTCACGAGCTTTCTTATCAATCTGAATGGTATCCTTAATTAAATGGCTATACATTCAATTCACCTTCTTTAATGTTAATATGCACGAGCAAACCAAACGGTTTGGACCGCTTTCTTCCCTGTCACAGGACATGTTTCTGTGATCAATGTTTGATTAAATGGAATGACACGTGCTGTGGCAGTGGTATCTTTTTTGATTTGAATTTCAGCTTCTTCACCCGAAATACTCATCGCGACGTACCCACCATGTTTGATCAAAGTCTTAAATTCTTCATAGGTTTTCGCTTCATACGTGTTTTGATTCACATCATCAAGTGCCCGTTGATAGAGGGTGTCATGCATGTCTTTAAATAATTTAGCCATGCTTGGTGTGACATCGTTTACGTTCATCGTATGTTTTTTACGATCATGACGTGTCACTAAAGTGACATGACCTGCTTCTAAATCTCTAGGACCGATTTCGATACGGACAGGGTAGCCTTTCATTTCGTACTCAGCAAATTTCCAACCCACCGATTTATTGGTATCATCAATTTGAACACGATACCCCGCATCTTTAAGTGATTGATAAAGGTTATCAGTGGCTTCTTTAACTTCTTGACGTTGTGATTGAATGGGGATAAGAACGATTTGGGTAGGTGCAACATAGGGAGGAAGAACTAAACCTTCATCATCGCCATGGACCATGATAATCGCACCAATTAAACGTGTAGAAACTCCCCAGGATGTTTGATATGCATATTGGAGTTTATTGTTTTCATCGGTAAACTTGATGTCAAATGCCTGGGAGAAATTTTGACCGAAGTAATGTGTGGTTCCTGATTGGAGGGCTTGTCCATCGTGCATCAGTGCTTCGATACTGTACGTTTCAACCGCACCCGCAAATTTTTCTTTTTCTGTCTTTCTTCCAGTCACAAAAGGAATCGCTAGTAGCTTTTCGCCAAGTTCTCGGTAAATTTCCAAGATATCCAATGTTTCTTTACGGGCTTCTGCTTCAGTGGCATGCACGGTATGTCCTTCTTGCCATAAGAATTCTTTCCCTCTTAAGAAAGGACGAGTTGTTTTTTCCCAACGGACTACACTGCACCATTGATTATAAAGTTTAGGTAAATCACGGTATGAATTGACGATCTTTTGGTAATGCGTGCAAAAAAGCGTCTCTGATGTTGGTCTGATGATGAGACGTTCTTGTAGATCTTCAACACCTGTCGTGGTGACCATCGCGGTTTCAGGAGCAAATCCTTCCACGTGTTCTTTTTCCTTTTGGAATAGCGATTCTGGAATCACTAAAGGCATGTAAACATTTTGATGGTTGGTTTCTTTAAAACGGCGATCGAGATATTGCATGATGCCTTCCCAAATCGCGTAGCCATAGGGGCGATAAATAATAAATCCTTTGACATCGCTATAGTCCATTAGTTCTGCTTTCAAGCAGAGATCGGTGTACCATTGTGCGAAATCTTGATCACGTGATGTGACGGATGAGACGAGTTTCTTTTGTTGATTCATAGAGTTCACCTTTTAAATGCTTTTATAATGATATTGATAATGACAAAGAAAAATATAAATGAGAAAATGGGCATAATTGTCATTCCTGTCGAATTAAACACGATAAACGGGAGTGCTTGAAAAGCGAGAATGACAAATATTACCGTAAGAATGATCCGCGCAGGATTGCTTCTTGAAGAAGATGAGCCACGAGGTCGTGGAGGTTGCTTTTCAATATCTCGAAATGTCTTTTTATGCTTGTGATCATTCTTTGCGATATTTTTTTCCGCTTCTTTTGCTTGATCCTCAAATAATTTGTCATATTTTGCAAACGGATCTTGATTGTGATCGTTCATACTTTCACCTTTTTCGTTTTTCCATCTTCAAAGTAGACTTTTCGTTCCCGGTAGAGCAAGCCTAAAGCACGTTTAAATGCCTTTTTTGAAAGTTCAAAGTAGCTTAGAATTTCTTCAGGACTACTGTCAGCAGTCAGAGGTAAGTCACCTTCGTGATCGAGATAGTCCATGATTAACTCTGCATCACTAAAGCGTGCGACTTCTTTTTGTTCCATCAATGATCCTGTGTATCCTTTTTCTGATAAGTATGTAACCTTGACAGAAACTTTTTCACCTAATCTGACTGGATTTTTGATCATCGATTTATGAACGAAGATCCATTGTTCTTCTTCAGTAAGAAGATTCACGCCTTCACTACCTATTGTTTGAACGAAGGCATCCACGCTTTGCTTTAATTCTAAACCTTCTTTTTGATCTTGGCTCGTACGATGCACTAATTTTGCCACAAGTTTACCTTTAAGCTTTAGGGAGACAAAAAGATGATCACCAGGTCTTGGCCATAACAATGGATTTGATGGTAGATCATCCACAGACAATAAGACGCCTTTTTGAATGCCCATATCCAAGAAGATACCGAGCGAAGGAACGACATCCGTCACTTCAAGCCACGCTTTCTTTCCAAGCGTGAGAAGTGGTTTACGCAACGTTGCAGCAAGTCTACCCTTGTTATCATAATATAAAAAGGCATCGACAGTGTCGCCTGCTTTTAACTCCTGATGGAGTGATTCATTAAAATGTAAAAAGACCTCATCCTGGCCTAAATGAAGCATATAGCCAATATCGGTCTTTCGGTTAACCGTCATTTGGTATATGGCACCGACACTTAATGTCATAGATATCACCTTTCTTATTTTATCACAAAATATGAAAATGGTATTGAAAATAAAAAAAGAGTGCGTTAGCACTCATAAATCCAACTCTTTCAAAACGCTTTCATAACGCTTGAGCAACAAATCTTTGAAAAATTTTTGCAAAGGCTTCAAATCTTTCTCAGTTTTGAAAGCTTCAAGGTAATCTATATAGGACTCACGTTGGTCTAACGGAATAGAAATGGGCAAATAGTGATTTTGAATTAGGAAATAGTTTAAGGCAAGTTTCGCAAGTCTACCATTAGCATCCACGAAAGGATGGATCTTGGCAATGCTCGCATGAACATAGGTCGCCTTTTCTAAAGGTGTTCCTTCAAAGGATTCAAGTGTCTGGAAGAATCGAGACATTCTATCATACACTTTCACATAATCTGGAGGTTGATGTGTCGCACCGAAGATGTTGATATTGACATTGCGGTAAACGCCGCCTTGGAAAATACCATCCACGAGAATCTCATGAATATCTTTTAATTTCTCTTCGGTAAAAGGCTTTTTGGCACTTGCTTCTTGTTTCACATAATCAAACGCTTTTAAGTGATTAAGAATTTCTTTTTGTTCTCTTTCACTGTATTCGAGGAGGGCTTTCGCATGACTGAGACGTTTTACGTCTTCATAGGCAACACGATTTTGACTAACCATGCCCACAGCATCGTAGGTGTACATCAAGGCAAATTTGGTTTCAACTTCTTCAAGTTGTTCCTTATGACATTCCTTAATGACGTTTTCTAGATGCTGACGCTCTACCTCTAAAAGTTCTTTCTCCATAATGATCTACGCTCCCATCTTTGCTATGATTATACCATAAAAGCGCTCACATAAACAATAGATAATAAAAACACTTCCTAAGAAGTGCTTGCGGTACGAAATCGCTTCAAAAATGCCTTGGTTCTTTCCTCTTTTGGTTGAGAAAAAATGTCAGTTGGAGTGCCTATTTCAGCGATGACACCTTGGTCCATAAAGACGATGCGATCGGAGACTTCATTCGCAAATGCCATCTCGTGTGTGACAATGACCATGGTCATGCCTTCACTCGCGAGTGTCTTAATGACAGACAAGACTTCACCGACCATTTCAGGATCAAGCGCGGATGTCGGTTCGTCAAAAAGCATTATCTTGGGTTGCATACAAAGTGCTCTAGCAATGGCGACTCTTTGTTTTTGCCCACCCGATAAACGACTGACTTTTTGATGGATAAAGTCTTGCATACCGACCTTTTTTAAGTAGATCATCGCTTGCTCTATCGCTTCTTCTCTATGTTGATTAAGTAACTTGATCGGAGCTAATGTACAATTATCAAGAACTGATTTATTGTTGAATAAATTGAATGATTGAAAGACCATGCCGATGTGCATCCGCAGATGATCGAGATCGGTTTTTGGATCCATAAGATCAGCACCTTCAAAGATGATATGGCCATCATCAGGCTCATTGAGTAGGTTTAGACAACGCAATAATGTCGTTTTTCCTGATCCAGAAGATCCGATGATCGTCACCACCTCTTTTTCGTGAATGGATAAGTCGATTCCTGATAAGACATGTTGATTGCCAAAACGCTTGTGAATGTTTTGAATATCCAAAATGATATTAGGCATGGGCGTTGACCTCCATTCCTCTTTCAAGACGTGTGACTACTTTGCCAGTGACATAGGTCAAGAATAAATAAACAACGGCAGCGATTAAAAATCCTTCAACCACTCTAAAGTTTGCTGAAGTAGCTGATTGGGTGGCTCTGAATAAGTCAAAGACACCAATGACTGATAATACTGCTGTATCCTTAAGATTGACAATAAACTCATTGCCGATGGCAGGTAGAGAATTTTTGATTGCCTGTGGCAAAATGATGAGAAACATCGCTTTGGATCGTGAAAAACCTAAGGACCGTGCAGCTTCCATTTGTCCAACATCTACCCCATTGATGCCACTACGAATCACTTCAGCGATGTAGGCAGTCGTATTTAAAGTCACGACAAATAATCCAGCGATTAACGGTGACCACCAGCTGATTCGAAGCGGTGCAATCCCGTAATAAAAAATCATCGCTTGAACAATCATTGGGGTCCCGCGGAATAGTGTGATGTAGGTCATTGAAAACCATTGACCCGTTTTTTTCAATGCTTTAGAGATTGAAGTATCCCGTCTGTGATCGATCTCTTGGGTACGGAGTACTGTTAAAAACAGGGAGAGGATAAATCCTCCCACTGTTCCGATCACAGATAGCATTAATGTAATGAACACCCCACGAAGAAAGAAACCTGCATACGTTTGAATTAAATACCAAACCGTTTCAAAAAAGGCCTCTTTTGGGGGTAATTGTAACCAAATAAACATTATTCTTGAGGTTGTCTTGATAAGGCATCTGCCATGATTTGATTGCGCTCTACAGACGAGAGGGTTGCCAAAGCTTGATTGACAGCTGCAAGCAAATTCACATCTTCTTGACGAAGGGCAACAGAGACAATCACATCTTCATCAGAAACTTCAAAGCCACTCGTTCCTTCAAATTGAATGATTTGAAGATTGGAGTTTGCAGCTACCATACCCTGAGCTACGGGGAGCTCTGCAATGAATGCATCCGCTGCATTTTGAGCAACTGCTGTTCCTAAAAGCCCATAACTATCCAAAGGCTCTAAATGATTGACATTAGGAATCTGATCGATGAGATCATCTTGAAGTGTGCCTAATTGAGCAACGACACGTGCACCATCAAAATCATTTAATGAGGTAGCATCGGTGTAGTTTCCTGTTGCAGATACAACCATGACCTGTTCTGATCTAAAGTATTCTTCGGAGAACGCAACCGTTTGTGCACGCTCAGCGGTTGGACTCATTCCCGCAATAATCATATCGATTTCACCGGCGAGAAGCGCTGGGATAAGTCCATCCCATTCAATCGCCTTAATGACCAGTTCCAATCCTAATTCATCAGCAATCAGTGATGCAAGAACGACATCATAACCATCTACATAGACACCTGGTTGACCATCGAGAGCCACAGTGAAGTCATTTTGAGTTGCTGTTGACCAATTAAACGGTGCATAAGCAGCTTCTAAACCGACGACAAACTCGGTTTCGCTTTCCAAATCAAACTGCTCTGTCGAGCCACATGCTGCCAACAACCCTAGTGCGACAGCTAACAATACAAACAATACTACTCTTTTCATTCTCTCTTCCTCTTTCTTTTGTTATTTTTGTAACAAAAAAAGCATCCAAGAGGACACTTCAAAATTGAAAAATTTCCATTTTTGCTAGCGCCTCTACTTTCGTAGGAGTGTTATAAGTATTTCCTATAACCCCATGATTCATTCATGCCTGAATGGTCATTCGGCGATGGTTACCTTTGACATGTTTCTTCGCCTGCCGGCTCCACATGCTACTATGATGCATCGCTACCTCTATGCTTTAATTTTACGTGGTCATTG
>JBBIMC010000038.1:0-3167 GCA_037444605.1 Mycoplasmatota bacterium
TACCCTCTAATTATTTAAAGCGTATCTCTTACCCTACAATAATTTAAATATCTAAATAATCAAAACGTAGATAAGGTCCCCTCAGGGGATCTTTTTCTTTTTAACAATTGGCACGACAGGGGATTTATGCTATAATTTTCTTAAAGCAACCAGGGGGATTATACGAAGACAAAGAACAGGATTTTTTTGCTTAGTCTTTTTACCCCAATAACCGTGTTAAACGATGAAAGGTGATGGTTTTATGCACATCTGGTTTGATACTGTGACTGTACATCAAGAGCTATTTAAAGAACTCTATGACTTCTTAATCCATCTTGGATATCAACCCAAACAGTCACCAACGAAAGACTTAATTTTTGTTTTTCAAAAAAAGGGAAAGAAAATTGCTAAGTTTTCTTATAGTTTGCGTTACGGACCTTCGCTCCATATGAAGTTTTATGCCAACCGAACATATCCTTCATATTTTCATGAAAAGGTAAGAGAAACGATGGAGGCATCTTCCTTTAAATATACGGGAATGATTAAAGGTGCCATAGAGGGATTAGGGTATCGTTATCAATTCCCTGATGGTAGAAAGTATTTCCTATTTCATCGGGAGATGATTGATGTTGGACTTCCTCCCACCTCGCTATTGAAAGAGATTAAAGATCTTCTTCAAGTTCAGGATGCGCATTGGACACTCGGGGGACAATAATCGACCCTTGTCAATCTGAGTAAGTTCGGCTACAATAGAAGAAGTAGACTAAATATTAAGAAGGTTCTTCATGAAACAGATATTTGATAAGTTTCAACATGAGGGCACGTATCTTACCCATGAGCGCTATGGCAGTGGTCATATCAATGATACCTATTTAATTACCTGTACCAACCCAGAAAGACAGTATGTCTTACAGTGGGTGAATCATCGCGTTTTTCATCATATCCCCGAGGTGATGATGAATATAGAACGCGTGACAGAGCACATTAAACATCAATATCTTGAAGAAGGCATTGATCCTAAAGATAAAGTGCTTTCCTTTATCCCGACATGGGAAGGGGGAAGTTATTACTTGGATGGCGAGGATCATTACCGTCTTTTTCATTTTGTTGAAAACTCGATTTCGTTTGAGCAGGTTCCTCACCCCTCTTATCTAGAACTTGCAGGTGAAGCTTTCGGTGAATTTCAGAAACGATTACATACCTTTGATCCCTCATCTCTTTTTGAGACGATTCGCGATTTTCATCATACGCCCAAACGTTTTTCTGTTTTCAAAGAATCACTTAAGAAAGCCATTCCCGAACGTGTGCGTGATGCACAAGAATGGATTGATTTCGTTTTATCCAAAGAGGGATACGCTGATATCATTACTAAAGGTATTGAAGAAAGAACGATCCCCTTGCGTGTGACCCATAACGATACTAAGATCAATAACATCCTTTTTGATAAGACTACTGAAGCAATCAAATGTATCGTTGATTTAGATACCGTCATGCCGGGAAGCTTACTCTATGATTATGGTGACGCGATACGCTTTGGATGTAGCACAGCATTAGAAGACGAGACAAATTTATCCTTAGTCGATCTTGATCTCGAGCGTTTTGAAACCTTTACGAAAGGGTTTATTCGTCCTTTGAGGGATGTGATGACCGAAAAAGAATTTGATTATCTCCCTGTCTCAGCAATCATCATCACACTAGAGTTGGGTATGCGCTTTTTGATGGACCATCTTTTAGGTGATGTATATTTTAAAATTCATCGGGAAAATCACAATTTAGATCGGGCGAAAAGTCAACTAACACTTGTGAAACGCATGGAAGAAAAAATGATCATGATGACAAATATTGTCAGTAAATATCGGTAGAAGAGGTTAACATGGAACATTGGGAATTATATGACATCAACAGACAAAAGACAGGGAAAATCATCACACGAGGAGATAAAGTTCCCGCTGGATATTATCATACCGTCGTCCACGTATGTATCTTCAACTCAAAAGGTGAGATGCTCATTCAACAAAGACAACCCTTTAAGCAAGGTTGGTCTAATTTATGGGATGTCACAGTTGGAGGAAGTGCAGTCGCAGGAGATACCTCCATTCAAGCGGCAGAGAGAGAAGTTCTTGAAGAATTAGGTTTATCCATCTCGTTATCTGGGCAACGCCCTGCACTCACTGTGAGTTTCTCCTTTGGTTTTGATGATGTATATATCATTCAAAAAGATGTGGAGCTCACCGAACTAAGCCTTCAAAAAGAAGAGGTTCAACAAGTCAAATGGGCATCACGTGATGAAATCATGACAATGATTGATGAAAAAACATTTATCAGTTATCATAAGAGTTTTATCAACATCATCTTTGACCTAAATCTAACCAAAGATGTTCACTCACATTTCCAAGACTACTAATTCAAAGGCGCAAGCCTTTATTTTTTTAGAATAGGTTTTCAAAACGTTTTTATTCGATGTATAATAGAAACAAAAAGCAACGACGATATGAAGATGATGACGAAGATAAGGAAATCGTTATGTCACGACGTCAAAAAGATAAAAACGAGAGTTTAAGAAGACAATACGAGATTGTTAAGACATGGATGTCTTCTTTTGTCGTTACAGCGGTCGCGGCTGTGGCTGCAGTGACACTCATTCCCGCTTCACCTAAAGCAAGCATCATTAAAGCGGAAGCACTAACCAATGAAATTACCTACCAAGTGTCTGTTACCGATCAAGATCACGCGCTTGATTTAGAGACGCTTTTTGTTGTTTTAGAAAATCAGTTAGAGTATTATGAAGTGCCTATTCCTTTGGGCGAAAGCGCAGGCTATTTTGCTGAACTCACCCCAAATACGGAATACAGATTAAGTGTATATGGCAGTAAAGGTTATGGTCAAGAAAGATTAGATACCGTGGTCCTAAGGACAGAAGAAACCATTGGTGGAGCCATTTTAGGGTATCAGGTTACAGGGGATTCCTTTGACCCCATCTATTCGATTGATGTGAAAATCCATGATCCAGAATCCATCTATCAACAAGTGATCCTCTACTATGGATTTACTTGGGAACCGGAGATGCCTATCCAATATCAAGAGATCATCGTCACACAAAGTGTTGAGTCGATAGAATTGATGCAAGTATTCACAAGCAACCCATTTCATGTCTACCTTGAAGGGATCACGATTGAAGGAGCTGTGTT
>JBBIMC010000038.1:3177-9960 GCA_037444605.1 Mycoplasmatota bacterium
CTCGATGAGATTTGGATTACCCCAGAATTTAATTTGTCCTCATCACTTTACCTCGATCGAATCAATCATACCGACATCTACCTTTCACTCTATCCCGATTCTTATGTCGAGATCGACGTCACCTATCAAGTTGAAGTCTATCAAAACAATCGATTGATCCACGATTTTGATGTGATCCCGGATCACGTGGTAGGCTTCTACCAAGAGATTCCCATTTCAGGATTGCTAGGAAATACCACATATGCGATTATCGGTAAAGCGTCATACATCAACCCACAAACACTGAGGGAAGAAACCAAAGTCATCTACGAAGAAGAGGTCACAACCTTAGATGCCTATACCATCGATTACGCCATTATCGAAGTGGATGGTTCCCTTGAAGTGACCATCACCGTGATAGATCCTAATCACTATTTCCAAATCCCTTATTATGATGTGTTTGAACTCATGGGTGACCATCCGATGTACTTGGATGGTGACATCTTCGATTTCACACCATCTATCGATAGTAAATCCGTAAGCTTCACCATTCCGATTCCTTCCGTAGAAAAATATCAAATCACGATTGGTATAAGAAACCAACAAAATTATCTCATTCGTCATATCCTTTATGATGACATACATGAATAGGAGAGAAAACCCATGAACCAAAAAGAAAGATCTAAAAGAGAAAAGATTGAAATGATTGTGACCGCGGTGGTGATCGGGGTCTTCATCCTGCTCGGTAGTTTATCAGGAATTCTATTTCCTGGTACAGCGTTTGCCAATATCATCGATAATTCGGTGGGCAAATTCTTTGATTTAATTGGTTTTTTCAAAAACAATTACGTGAACATTTTAGAAAGTGTCACGATTCTCGTCTTTGTTTGGATTTTAAACTTTATTTTATTGTTTTTGGTCAAGTTACTTACCAAAAAGGGACAGCGCGCAGAGACGTTGGGTATCCTCTTCACATCGATTGTGAAGTATATCAGTATTTTAATTGCGGGATTGCTCATTTTATCGGCATGGGGCGTCCAAACACCCACACTCCTCGCTGGAGCTGGGATTGCTGGTTTAGCCGTATCTTTTGGTGCTCAAGGATTACTCCAAGACGTCTTTGCAGGATTATCGATTATCTTTGAACGACAATTTGTCGTCGGTGACATCGTCGAAGTGGGAACATTCCGCGGAACCGTCAAGCAGATTGGACCCAGAAATACCAGAATTCAAGATATCGCGGGTAATGTGTTAATTATCGCCAATTCGGATATTCGTGAAATCGTCAATCTATCGGTTGAACTATCTGTTGCTGTCTCTGATATCTCGGTTGAATATGGTGCAGATTTGATCAAAGTCGAAGAAGCAATCAAAGAGTATTTACCCGAAATCAAAAAAGCAATCCCTGACATCGTTGAAGGGCCTATTTATAAAGGTGTCAATGCTCTCGCGGATTCCTCTGTGGTGGTTAGGGTTGCTGCGAAATGTGAAGAAAAGAATCGCTTTGATGTCACACGTGCCTTAAACCGTGAATTAAAGCTCCTCTTTGATCGAAAGGGCATCAATATTCCTTTCCCACAAGTGGTTGTCCATCAAGCGAATAAAGAACCTAAAGAATGAGGAGTGTTTGAATGAAACAAAAGATAAGACAATGGTTTAGTCTGATGCGTGAAAAGAATGCGAGAGGCATTCTCCTTCTTTTTATCATCTTATTTAACCTTCTATTATGGATCATCTCATCTCTTGTTGCCTATTTTATCGCCCCTGATCATTACGGAAATATCGTCACTGCCCTTTGGGCATCGGGAATCACATGGATGTTGGAACCCGGTTTTTATGATCCCGCTGTTCCTATCGCGATAAGAATTATCTCAATTATCGTCATCCTAACATCCATGATCACCTTTACTGGGGGTATCATTGGTTATGTCGCGAACATCTTCTCAAACATCATCGATAATGCAAAAAGAGGGAAGAATAAACTTCATCTCTATAACCACATCGTCATCTTAAACTGGAATCATAAAGCCTTAGAACTCATCGCGGATTATCGGTATGATGACGAAACGACAGCCATTGTCATCTTAAGTCATCATGATAAAGATATGATTGAAAACGAGATCAAACGAAAACTCTTTGATGTGAAAGATGGGAATAAGAAGAAACTATCGATTATCGTAAGACAAGGAGAAGTCTTCTCAAAACGCGATCTGATGAATATATGTATCGAAGAGTCAAAGACAGTCATCATCTTAGCCGATGAAAGTGAAGTTAAAACACTCACACATAAAGATATGCTCTCCATGAAAACGTTAATGCTTGTTTCAAATCTCAAAATCAAGCCTGAACAGACGATTTTGGTCGAAGTTAAGGAACAAAACTCAATCGGATTGATCAATGATTACATCGCCAAACATAGCGGACTCAATGATCAGATCTTACCTCTTTTACCCGATGAACTCATGGGAAGATTGATCGCTCAAACTTTACTTATGCCTGAATTAAACCAGGTCTATCATGAACTGCTATCTTTTGAAGGGGCAGAATTCTATACCGTCAAAAACATGAAAGCACGTGAGTTTATGGAAACACATCATCACGCGATCCCTATCTATCATCTTCATGACACACTCTATGTGCTTTCGAGTGAATCCAAAGATATCGAATTGAAGCGAGAAGTACCCTTGCATCATTATGAACCCCTGATCATCAATGATCAAACACGCTATCATGAAAAACATATCGTGATCTTTGGTAAGAATCAAAAACTACCCTATATTCTTGATTCGATTCGCCTCTATGAACGTGAAAACCACGTAAAAATTCACATCTCACAAATGGAATCGAATGAAGCTGTTGACATTAAGTCATACACCGAGAGTATTGAACATATCGATCATATATTGATTTTATCGGAAGATAACCTAGATCCATCCGAATACGATTCTGAAGTTTTGGTCACCCTTTTGATGACCCAAGAACTGGCTAAAAAACATCAGGCACAAATCATCATCGAACTCTTGGATCCAAAGCATTTTGATATCGCACAAAGCTACAATGTACAAAATACAATTATCAGTAATGAGTACGTCAGCCGTTTGATGACACAACTCTCTAAAAACAGAAAACTCTATCCTTTGTTTATCGATTTACTCACCTATGATGATGAAGGTAGCGATGATGAAACGTACGAAGTATACACGTATAAAGCGAAAGATATTATTAAGCATGCCTTTCCCATGTCCTTTCCTACCAAAGCCTTAGGTATCTACACAGTCTTCATGAGTGGAAACCAAGATTATATTTGGATTGGAACCATTAAAGACGGAAAATTAGATATCTTTAAAGGTAATCTTGATCAAGAAGACCCCCTTGTCATTCATGAGGATGATTTGCTGGTGATGATCTGTAAGTAAAGTGTCATAGCTTACTTAATAAAAACTTAAGGACATTTTGACTATAGACCCCTTATCCACGATTGAATGAGGGGGATATTTACGGTATAATATGGGCTACAAGAAACCTAATAGGTGATTTTTATGGAAACATCGATGGTGATTAAAATCAATCGTATCCTTTCATTGATTCTAAGAGGAGCAGTCATAGTCCTTCTTTTAGCATGGTTAACTTACCCGCTGTTAAATGATGGGTACTCGAATTATATAGCGAGTAGTTCATCAGAAAAAATACTCATCATTATGGGCATCCTCGCGATGATTGGATCAGCAATTTGGATGCAGTTTGATCGTCTCAGAGGGGGTATCTTAGGTGTCACCACCGTGTTCGCATTTGGAGCCTTTCATATCCTTGATTATGTCATTTTCTCGCATAATCTGATCACTGACTTTTATTTGATTGTTTCGCTCACACTTATTTTTTGTCACTTCTTTGAACAGATTGTCATTGGAAAAGAGATCGAACTTCAAGTCATTAAAAAGAAATTTCAACATTTAGAAAGAAGTTATGAAATCACGAAAGCGATGATGGGTGTCACTCCCCAAATGCTCCTCGATGATGATATCGATAAGCTATTACAAAATATCTTAGAGATTGCCGTAAAGTTAGTTCCCAATGCAGAATCAGGAAGTATCTTGATTCACAAGGATGATGAATTTATGGAATTTAGAGCGGCTGTAGGATATGATCTAAACTTACTTAAAGAAGTGAACTTACGTTATACGGATACCTATCAATACCGTTTAGGTACATTGCTAGAACCGACCGTGATTCGCGATATTAAGACCTTTAATGAAGCGAACCCTGAACGTAATGTCGCCAAAGAGTTTGCTGATAAAGATACCGCGATGGCTGCTTCTGTCTTAACGTGTGCGATTCAATTTGATGATAAGATTTACGGATTTATCAACCTTGATAATTTAACCAATACGGAAGCATTTGATGAACAAGATAAACTTCTCATTAAGCATCTCGCATCACAGATTGAAATTGCGTTAAATAATCATCTCCTTGTTGAAGAAATCTACAAGTTATCACAATACGATTCGCTCACCGGTGCTTATTCAAGAGAACATTATGATAAAGCGATACAATCACTCATGAACCATCATGATGCATCGATCTGTTTAGCTATTTTGGATGTGAATGATTTGAAAAAGGTCAATGATAGTTTTGGACATTCCTCGGGGGATCAATATCTCATTCATTTTGTTCAAATCGTGAAGCGTAATCTTGCCTCAAAGGATACGTTTTATCGAACGGGTGGCGATGAGTTTGTCATTCTGATGCCCGAAAGTAAACTTCAAGACGGCATTAAACGCCTCGATAAAATTCATGAGGATGTCAAGAATTCTCCCTTCTATATCGATGGACAACCCGTTCCCATTGAGTTTGGTTCTGGTGTCGCTCACTACAAGGATGATCATGAAGACTTACAAATGGTGATACGGATCGCGGATAAGCGAATGTATCAAGATAAGAGAGAACGTAAATATCTACCATAAGAGAAGAGGAAAATTCCTCTTTTTTTACTCTTTGAAACTTTTTTCCAAAGATTAAACGATAAGATAGTGGTGTAAACGACGAGAATCTTTAATTATCTAGGGAGAATATTATGAAAAAGATTGTATTTTTAGCACTCATCATGTGTATATTCATCCTCTCTTCATGTGAGGATCAAGAGATTGAGTGTGAAACCAATGAAGAATTAATCGATGGTGTATGTGAACTGATAAAAACACCATTTGAGCAGACGTTTGACAGGATGGCAGTCCTTGAAAACTATACGTTAGAGATTACCGTTCAACAACTCGCAGATGTTTATCAGATGAAGCTTGAAGTTGATCAACAAAAAGCGACATTTGAAATGGATGGACAAAAGGAATACTATGTCAATGAAAATGGCACGTGTATCTTCTATTATCCTGTTGGCGAAGGGTACCTTTTTGAAGTCATTCCCTGTGGTGAAGGTGAGTCAACCTATGACTTCTTTCATGCCTTTGAGGCATCATGGTTTCTTGAAGTCAGTGGGAAGTATTTCTTAAAAACTGAGTTTTATGATGAAGTGGCTACCCTTTTTCAAACTGAAATTGAAGGAAGCACGATTGCAAACTTGGAACTTGTGTTAGGTGAGACCTATTTCGATGCCATTATCTTTGATGTCATCGTAGGTGATCTTTCTTATCGATTTAATATGACCTTTGATCTGATTGGATCAACCGTCATCACACTCCCCGTGGTTTAGGAGGTCTATGATGAAAAAAATTCTTTCTTTATGTTTCATATTCATCCTCTTCTTAGCCTTTAGTGGTCAAACAGTTCGCGCTGAAATGCGTTTGACAACCTCAGTTAAAGAAACAAACTATGTCGATGGTGTCAGACATACGAAAATTGTGGGACAGCTCGAGTATGATGGTGTTGTCTCGAATCAAGTCATTAACTATTTAGGGACGAATGTGGCTACATTTAGCGATCTCAATGTGGTTGTCGGCGATAATTACAAACCGCACGATAGTTGGGGACGCGGAACCCTTTTAGGCCATATTGAAGATATTCATTCACGTTATGATAATTATGAAGTCATCGGTGGCGTCAATGGCGACTTCTACAACACCTCACAAACCAATTTAAATGGACAACCTCAAGGCATCTATATTAGAAATTTCGAAACCATTGCTTCAGGCGTCGTGTCATCACGTCCTGCTGCAGGTTTTAAAGATGACGGTACTGTCGTCTTTGGTGTTCCCTGTTATCAAGGGTATGTACTCCTTGTCTATGATGAAGATGGTGCATTAAAAGAAGAAGTTCCTGTGGAAAGAATCAATAATTTGCCCACCAGTAATGATTCCATAACTGTCTATTTTGATAATTATGATTTACCCATTTCAACCACTGCCAATAAAGTGGTGATTGAAGCGAAGGAAACGAAGATGGACGGTGTTCGTTACTTCGGTAGTGGGATCTTCGATAGCCAAACCGATATCGATCTGACAGTGGAAGATCATACATTTGTCATCGTGGGTCATGATTTTAATGAAGACGAATTTATCACAGGTGTCGATTATGTTGTCGTCCAACGAAAACCAGGATGTGGTTTTGAAGATGTCAGATTTGCGGTGGGTGTCTATGATGAACTCGTGACCGAAGGCATACCGGTAACCCATCTTGATTATGGACTTGATCCCGAATGGAAACATCCAAGAACAGCCATTGGTCAAAAGGAAGATGGAACCGTCTTTTTCGTGACGGTAGATGGTCGTAATAAGCCACTCGGTATGGATGGTGTAAATCTGTATGAACTCGCTCAAATCATGGTCTATTTTGGTGCTTATCGTGCTTATAACATCG
>JBBIMC010000039.1:0-9782 GCA_037444605.1 Mycoplasmatota bacterium
CTCTACGGGGGGATTCCAAGCTTTTAAATCCTTTAGCCATCTCGAACCTTGGCTCGTTGAAGACATTGATTTACTGAGTTATGCATCTTTGATTCAAAAGCCGGTCTTATTAGCATCTGGATCATTAGATACTGTGTGTCCACTCAAAACATCGGAATCGCTTTATCAAAAACTTAGCACCAAAAAATCCATGATTGTCTATCACGGATTTGGCCATGGGGGTTATGATGACTTACATTTCCCCAAAAAACTCACATTTATCGAACAACATAATAACAAAGGGCAATGACGTTGAGTCACTGCCCTTAATTTTTATCTTACTGAATGTTGGATGAAGCGATACTGATCAGCACGATAGTATGCTTTAACATATTCGAAGGGGAAGCCACGATCTAAAAAGGTATTTCGCGTCATATATAAGACAGGTGATGCTTTTTGAATTTCCAGCATTTCAGCAACCCTTGGATTCGCTGCTTTAGCCTCAAGCGTCTGTACACAGTGTGAAATCTTGATATTAAGGGTGTTTTCAATATACTCATAAAAGGATGATTCCATGATTTTTTGGTTCATGTCTTTAAATATCCGTTTAGGTATGTAAAGGCGTTCAAAAAGAACAGGAATATCATCACCAAAACGAATACGTTCAATAAAATAAACTTCTTCGCCTGCTTCTAAGAAAAGTTTGCTAGCCACTTCATCATCTGCACTGATCTGCTCAAAGGTTAGGATTTTACTGCGAACTTTTTTATTCATGCGTCGCATTTCTTCTGTGAACCCGATGAGTCCTTGCATTTTCTTTTCAATCTTGATATTGTTTACAAATGTTCCTTTACCTTTGTGCCGATATAGATATCCTTCATTCACAAGATTGTTCAATGCTTGGCGGACCGTCATACGTGAGACTGAATACATATCCTTGAGTTCATTCTCACTATTGATCATATCTCCGTGATTGAGTTCACCTTTTTTGATCTTTTCTTTGATATCATTTTCAATGACTTGATAAACTGGTGTTTTTCCCATACAACTTTTCCATCCTTTATCAACAACTTGTCTATATTATAGCCGAGAAGATAAATTACTACAAGTTGAATTATCATATTTTTATCATTTTTTTCGCCAAATGCATGATTTTTTCACAAAAAGTACTTGTCTATATATCTAAAAGGTTGTATAATTTACTTGTATACACAAGATGATATGTATTGCGAGGCTTATCCATGAATATTCACATTTTTGATCACGAAGAACAACTATATAAAGAAGCAGCAAGACGTATCATCGATCTCGTGCAGGACCGCCCAAAAGCTATCCTTGGTCTTGCGACAGGGTCATCACCATTAGGTGTCTATAAAGAACTCATTAAAAGTTATAACAACCATCATGTCACTTTCGAGCATGTCACGACCTTTAATCTTGATGAATATGTCGGTCTTTCAGATGATCATCCTCAAAGTTATCGATATTTCATGAATAAAGAGTTATTCAGTCATCTTAATATTAATCTCAAAAACACCTTTATTCCATCTGGTGATCCAAAACATATTCAACATGAAACTGATCGTTATAATACTTTATTGTCTAGTTATCAAATTGATTTACAACTCCTGGGTATTGGAACCAATGGACACATTGGTTTTAATGAACCTGGTACACCTTTCGATTTGCTCACTCATGTTGTGACCCTTGATGAACGCACACGCCTTGATAATGCCCGTTTCTTCAACCATTTAGATCAGGTGCCTACCCAAGCAATCACCATGGGCATTCAATCGATCATGAATGCGAAAGAAATTGTGCTGATCGCTACAGGTGAAAAAAAAGCTTCTGCTGTGAAAGCGATGATTCGAGGTCCGATTGACCCCTCGCTTCCCGCTTCGATTTTGCAAAAGCATCCTAATGTTCACATTTATCTCAATCATCAATCCGCGAAAGACCTTTGATTTTTCTCCTATAAAATATAAAAACCGCCTGCCATCAGCGGTTTTTATATTTTATATGAAGCGTTTTTATTTGGTGAGGTTCAAGTGTAATCTCAGAGTGAAGGGTTTGTATTAAGCGTTGATCGATGGTTCGTTCTTCCATGAGATCACATGGGATGTCAGATGAAATTTCGGTTGTAATTTTTTGATCAAGTGGGTTCCACAATCTAACTTCAATCGTATCTTTACTCATTAATCGAAGGGATGACATGATGACGTCATCTTTTTCCTTCTTTATTAGTGATGATAATTGATCTCCATAAGCATTCAATAGAATCGGTGGTTTTCTAAATTCAATAGCCTCTTGATAACATTGAATAGCATTTCTCGTTTCATCCACAGGACCAAAGGCATAATCAAAGGTAACCTTGCGTATGGATTGTGCATCTGGTGTTGGAAGATTGGGTCCTGCGGCACCACCACGAGTGCCAAAATCATCTCGAGAGAGATAACCAACACTGCGGATGAGTGTCATTTCAGCAAGGGTTTCTTTCTCACCCAATACCATTTGAGACTCATGGAGTCCGCGATGATAGAACGTAATTCCCCTTTGATCTTTGGCCCCATAAACCATTGACAATGATGGATCCACAACGACAGGAACTTCTTTTAATCGCTCTGCTTTAAAATATTCTTTACGATTTGATTCGCGTTCAACAAGTTCATAGGCACTATCAGTGATATGGGTCTCTAAAAGAACTCCTAAAGGGAATTGCACACGAAGGCGTTGGTCTTTCGCCTTTTGATCAATCAATGTTTTGACACGAATAAAGCGTTCATCACGATGAAGTGTGAGTTTGACTTCAATGAAGGAATTAACGTGGGTTTCTGTCGCATGTTTTCTTGAAACTTCTAAAGCTTCCGGTTGCTTAAGTTGCAACTGGTATACCAGCGTTTCAACCAACGATGATTTCGAGTAAACCGGTCGGCCCATCAGGACTGGATATGAGATGGTATCCTGTTCTGGTTTGGCATAATTATATGAGTCCCCCGCATCCATGGATGCATAAAATTGATGCCAGTTCTTATATACTTTTTGCGTTGTTTTATCTTTTATGTCAAGTGTTCCTTGAGAAGTGAGCTCTACACGAAGATAGTCATTTTCGAGGACATTGTTGTCGATGGTTTCTCTTAACTCTTTTCTATCCTTAGTGACTAAGGTGAACATCGACAGTGATAGTGGTTTGAGATCATCCGTGTAAAGATGAATATGGTATTGATAACCAGGTCTAAAGAAGGGTGGATAATCTAAGGGAGAGCGAAAGCGACGTGAGGGTTCGACCTTTTCGATAGATACCTCATAGCGTTTTCCTTGTTCATCAAAGGCCTCAACTTCCTGATCTATCTTCTCCTTTAACCACAACGAACCTTCAATGATTCCCCGATATGGAAAAGGATGAGGATTAAATATGCTCAAACGCAGATCATCCTCTTCGTCATTCTTGATCATTTTCTCGTAGTGTTCCAGCGGATAAAGCTTCTTTTTATGCAGCAGTCCGTCTTTGAGTGAACGAATCATTTGCATGGCTTTTTCAGCACGCATTTCATTTTCTTTATGGACTTCATCCACACTACAACCGCAAATCGAATCGTGAGGTTGATTTTGCAAAACGGTTCTCCATATGTGTTCTAAATATTGATATGGCGCATCATCCTGATGAAGATGTGTTAATGCCATTAATGGCTCTATATAGCCAATTAAATCATCTTCCAAGGTTTGGTTGAGTATCTTTAAATAACTTCTTGTTGATAGCACGTTGGGAAGAATATAGGCATTGGAATTGTCTCTGAGTTCACCCGTTATTTGAAGTAAAGATTCACCTTTTAGCGCGGATCTGAGTTCATGGATGAGTGATTGATAACTTGAAACCTTCACGTCCATATCAGGGTCAATCGTGTGCAATTCAGCCATTTTTTCATCGAGTGGTTGGTTGATGGGCATCAGATGATCACCCCCTGCTGTCATGACTAAATGAGGTGTTCTTGCATAGGGTGAAATTTTATTTAAGTACTGTTTAATTGCTTGAATACGATCGGGTTGATTGAGTTCGGGATGATAGTAACCATCGACCAAAAACAGGGTGAAGAGTTCTTCATGATCGGTACCACGCCAAATAAATTCACTATCTTTGACATGAATTCCTCGCCACATAATGGCATTATCAATACCAAATCCTCTAAGAATTTGTGGCATTTGACCGATATGTCCAAAGGTATCTGGAAGATAACCTATCGCTTGATTATTCCCATATTTTTGGGCAATCTTCCGTCCGATTTCTAAATTTCTAATCATGCTTTCGCCTTGAACAAGAAACTCATCCATTGCGATATACCAAGGACCAATAATCATTCGGCTTTCCAAGATAAGTTTCAAAATTCTTTCTCTATCTTTGGCTTCAGCAACTTCTAGATAATCCTCAAGGGGTAGTGTTTGACCATCCAAAATAAATGACTCAATTTCATGATTTTCTAACGCACGCATCGCTCGATCAATCACATGCATCAAACGATAACGGTATTGTTCAAAGGGAAAATACCATTCACGATCCCAATGAGTTTGAAAAATGAGATGTAATGTTTTTTTCATCTTAACCTCCTAAATCACATGAACCTGGTCTTTAGGCCAATGGCGTTCAATACCTGCATCATCAAGAACTTTTTGAAATCTCATCAATGCTTGTTGATCATATAAGATCTCTTTAGGTGTCATTTTCCAATCAATGGCACAAGACGCTAAATATCCTGCAACTTCGCCAATATTCCACTCGACAGGATGCAAGCGAAAACATCCGTTGGTCAACTGGGTTGTTCCAATGTTTTTGCATGCTGGAATAAGGTTTTTCATCCGTTTAGGAACCATCGCTGATAAAGGGATTTCGAACGGCCACGTTTTGAAAAAGAAAAATCGATGATTGACGGTTGTCATATGTAAATCAATATGATAAGATCCTACACCCACACTGTCTTCTTCTACCGGTAGATGATCGATCAGATCGGCATTCATCTTGTGTTCAGTAATGGTCTTTTCAGCGACAATCCGTCGTGATTCACGAATATAGGGGGCCATGGCTAAACCATCATCTGTACCCAATATATCACCGCGTAGTCTCAATCCTGGATAACCTTTTTGACCATCTTCTCTTGGGGCTTCATTTTGGAGCCAGTAAAAATAACTAAGAGTTAATTCTCTGGCGTGTTCTTTATGAGTTTCATCGTCATCTGATTCAAAAATATTACCAAAAATATAATCATTTTGGGGCCAGTTTAACAACGTGACATCCCCTTTAAAAAAACCGGGTTCAAAATCTTTTGGATCGATGACTCTACGGTAACTCCATAAAGGGAAAAGTCCTTTTCCTCTGCCATCAAACATACCAAACTCTTTCGTTTTTCCTGTTGAGGAATCGGGTCCATACCAACTTAAGACTGGTGTGGTGTCGCATGGCCATATCTGGGATTTATAAAAGTCATAGAGTGCTGGTTTGGGAATGCGGTGATCCTCACCCTCTTGATAATCCATCGCGAGTACCCATGTAATGGGCTGCATATCATTAGGATCAGCTTCTTTTAATGTGTGAGGTTCATTTGTCTTCCCGTAACCCTCTGCACCATAAATGTATTCAGTCTGTGTGATAGGAAGTAGTTCTCCGGTATCGGTAGCATCAAGAACATAGGATGCACTGGCTTGAAAACGAACACGCGTATGGATATTTTCTACCATGACATGCTTTATTAAGTCATCGGATACTTCTGCATCGATCACTTTATGTTCAAGAAGCAATGTGAGTTGTTCATTGGTGATGAAGGGTAAAAGCATCTTCTCGAAAAGATGAAGAAACACTTTGGGAGGTGCTGAAAGACGACTGACCGATGCATGACCAGGGTTCCAAAAAGCTACATCTTTGATATGTGCTTTTGCTGGAAACTCTTCTTTCATGAAGCGTCTAACGTCTTGTCGGAATTGACGATACGATGCGGTACAACCGAATTTTTCGATAAATGGATGTTCATCTGGGGGAACCGCTTGTGAGGTGAATTGACCCCCAATCCATTTCGTCTCTTCAATAAGCAAGACACGCTTATTCATTTGACAGGCAGAATATGCGGCTAACACACCACCAATACTTCCACCCGCGATGATAATATCATATTGTTTCATCGTTTCACCTTAGGATTGTCCCAGAAATTTGGTCTTTCCTTTTTATATATTTTACCATGATAAAGATTCATCTTCTTGGCAATTTTCGCAAGCGCTTGGTACCCCATCACATGGGGATCATTTTCGATATATTGAAAATCGTCTGTGGTTGCTTTACCTGACTTCAATACTTTCCATGCATGATAGTCTTTTTCAAACCGCTCAATCCAAGGGAGTGCTTGGAGGCTAAATTCTGGATAAACATGACTCATCTTAAGCGTTTGACAAGCTTGATAAACCTTCTCAAAGTAGATATCTATTGCATTTAGATCTCGATGATCAATCCATGATTGGAGCGCTTCATGAGGCTGATAATGAATGAGAGATGGTCTATTCTCATCCGCAAATATTTTGAGTGCTTTTTCAAACGATGCATCATGTCTTGATAAATCTTTGATCGCTTCAAGATACGATTGTTCAGGTTCATAACGCATCGCGTTCCACATATAATCAGCCATGGTGATCACCGGCAATTTCGACAAATGCCATGGAATCATCGGATTCGATAACATGCCGAGATGAGATTGGCCTAATCGATGACCACGGTTAACGAGGGGACCCATAAATAAATGATCTGTAGCCATATCATTCACCGGATAATTATCCCATAGAATCAGTGGATGATTAAAGATTTCTTTGGCACGTTCGCCATCAAAATTTGGGATGTATTCGGCAACTGTATTATAACCAGTCCAAAAAACTATAATATCTTGATCAAGACCTTCTCTTAAATCTTTACGATATTCCGTATCCCAATTTTGCCAATACTCTGTTGGGCACATCACGAGTGAATAAGATTCAAGTTTGGATGCAAAATAGCGATTTAAACGATTTGAGATATAGGCATGTGCGACGCCAGGACGTTGAAAACGATCTTTGGAATCTCCTTTCAAATCATAATCGATATCATCCATTAATAAACTGAAATGGGTAACTCCGTAACTCATGACTTGATCGATTTTTTTGAACAATTCTTCAAATTCTTCATCTTGGGTATAGATAAAATCTTGACCCGGACTAATACAAAAATAGAAATCGATATGTTTATCTTGTGCTTGTGTAATCAATTCAACGAGACGATCAAGCTCTTCATCGGGATAACTCACCCGCCATAAAGAGCGATGATAAGGATCATCCTTAGGTGCGTAGAAATATGCATTCATGCGGTAGTCTTCAATAAATTTAATCACATCGAGGCGATCCTCGTGTGACCAAGGGGTTCCATAAAAGCCTTCAATGATTCCACGAATTTTGAAATCTGGTCCTCCCTCCATCACACCGATTTCAAGATGCTTCTTTTCTTCATCAAGTGCATAAAAGGCATAATTGAGGCTACGTTCATTGCCATAAGTTAAGTGAATATCTCCAGTGGAAAACACGTGAATATGAAATTGATCATGCAAAGAAGGATTATGGATGAGTGATAATTTAACCGCCTCATCAGCAATAACCATATGTTCTTTTATGATGACTTTTTCAATATGAAAACCAAATGGCTTTCCAATCGTATAACGTTCTTTAATCCAAGGTTTCATGGGTGTTCTCCTTCTTTCGTAGATCTTCAAACATCTGTACAATCTTAGGGTAGTCCACGTTTTCCCTCATATCATGGTGGCTTAAATAATGCTGACTCGCAAACATCGCCACACCATCTGCACCTGCATTTAGTGAAGCGAGATACTGAGCTTTGTGCTCTTCTTCCGTTAAATGCATCATGAATGGAGCGATTCCAGCAAACATCAAAACCCCTTTAGGTAAACGAGACTTCATCTGTTTTACTTCATCAAACACACGGGATGCGTCTTTATAGTAGGCCATGGGCAAAATGAGTTCTAACCATCCTTTTTGAAGCCATGTGTTCCAATCTTGCATTTTATGCTTGATTGCATGCTCAGGATTTCCAAACACAGCTGCTGAAAGACCGACATTCTTTGCTTTGGCCAACTGATAGATCTCATTGACAAACGTATCAATGATCCCCATACGATACTGACACCATGCCTGATAAACCTTCGGTGTAGCAATCAAATCTTTGACGGAACCCTCAAGGTGATTTAACTTAGAAAACTCATGTAGACTATACACTGTGTATCCCACGTCATCGCTGATCATCGGTGGGTTGATGTCATACATCAATGGATATCGGATATAGTCAAGATGTAACGAGCCGAGATCTTTAACCTCTAGGATCTCTTGATAAAGTTTTCGTGTGTAGGTTCTTACTTCAGGATTGGCTGGGTCTAAAAAAAGGTAATTGATTTCGTTTTTTTGTAGAGATGATCCATCACGATTTTTGAGGATCCATTCGGGGTGATGTTGTTGCCAATAACTATCATTTATATCATCAAAACGACCAACGAAAAAGTTTTCAACCCATGCATGAATTCGAATGTTTTTCTTTTTCCCTTCTTCAACAAAGGCTCTCAGTAGATTTTTCTCGTAAGTGTCATAATGACCAACAAAAGTATGGTGATTAAGTTGTGCATGAAGACTGTCCATGATCAATTGACCATTAAAATAGGTTTCAACGAATAGATCGGTTACCCCAAGTTGGTCAAGTTCTTCTAAGGTATGTTTCACCTCGTGTAAATTCCGTTCAAAAGGACGATGCCACATCCCAACGCGTGATGTGGCAACTTTCATTTGATGCATAATTATTCACCATCTCTTCTCAAAAATGAGAAGATGAATTCTTTTAGATCGACACGAACAACCTCTTGAATGATGGTTTCTTCAGGCGTTAATATTCGTTCGATCACATAATAATATTTTTCGGATACCTCAGAGTCCAAAATGGCATTTCCATTACCTAATGCTTGAACTGTGATTTGGTACGTTCCTGGTGCGAGGTTATAGGGCGATAAATCAAATGACGTTGTGGTCAATGTGAAATCACTATAATTGACCACGAGTCGGTAGCTGAGAGCTCCATAAACCGCATCGAATTTTACGATTCCATCTTCGACCCTGACATTGGTCGGTGTGGCAAGTTGTGTTGAGATAATCTCATAATTAATCAGTGACGATGGATTCGAACTTTCATAGAAAAATCCATCTCCAATCGCTTTAACCGTGAATTGATAATCGCCTGGCATCAAATCGATCAACGAGTATGAAGTTCCGTTGACTGAAATGATATCATCAATTCCATTTTCACTGGCAATCAGTTCATAACGAACTGCGTGATCGACAGCATCCCATTTGATAAATCCATTTTCGATTCTTAGATTAGCAGGTGCTTGAAGTTTCACTGCTTCCTCTAAGGTATCGGGATCAGGATTGGTGGTAATGTCTAATGTTTGGTCTAATGTCATTCGCTGTTCTTGGAGATCAAGAACACGAATGAGATAATTGCGATCTTCAAGGATGCGATCTCGTGTCGCTCCTGAGGCATAAGCAGAAGGTGAAAAACCTTCAAGTTGTGCGATCACCAAATTGAGTTCTTCTTGACTCGTTATAGGCATTGCCTTAATCTGCTCAAAAATTAAATTGATTTGATTAAGGTAGGATTATTATTCTGGAATAAGATTATTTAATCCTGCGTGACCCGGATTACCTCTTCTATAGTGGTTATGCCTTTCTTGACCTTATCTAAGCCGTCT
>JBBIMC010000040.1:0-9500 GCA_037444605.1 Mycoplasmatota bacterium
ATTCCTAAAAAGGGTGCATTTGTCTCATCGTTTAAAAATCATACAGATGATGATTTAGTCATTTTGAATCAAGTGATATCCAGACTAAAGGACACGATGACTGAAGAAGAAATAATCAAGTATATTAAGAAGTTTATCAAGGGGGAATAGCATGATTGAGATCAAACACTTAAGTAAATCCTTTGATACCCATTTGGTATTAAAAGACATGAACATTACCTTTGACAAAGGGATGATTTTTGGGCTTATTGGGATCAATGGCGCAGGAAAATCAACATTCTTACGCTTAATTTCGGGTATCCTACTCCCGGATCAAGGAGAGATTTTAATTGAAGGGAAGAAGATTTCAGAATATGAATATCTAAGAAAAGATATCTTTTATCTTTCCGACCAACCTCCATATTCTTACCAGATGACCTTACATGATCTCGCGAAGCTATATGCGACATTTTATGTGTTTCAATGGGACATTTACCGTCAGGTTCTGAGCAGATTTCACCTTTCGGATGAACTGCCATTATCACGCATTTCTAAAGGGATGAGACGTCAAGGATATATTGCCATCGCATTTGCCTCTGGGGCTTCGTACTTACTGCTTGATGAAGTGTTTGATGGACTTGATCCTGTGGCTCGATTAACTTTTAAAAAATTAATGATCGAATACCAAACTGAAGGAAAGATCTTTATTATTACCAGTCACTCACTTCGCGAATTAGAAGATATTTGTGATACATTTGGAATGATTGATGAAGGAATCTTTAAACGCTTTGGCAATGTAGATTTTGAGCTCCATCTCTTTAAGAAGTACCAAATTATTCTCAAGAATACAGAACTAATTAATTTTAAAGAAAATCATCCTAAGATCTATTATCAAGCACAAGAAGGACGGATTCTTACCTTGGTGATTGATGCGAATCAACCTATCGATGCATGGCTTGATTCTACCCACTATCATGTAGTTGATGAGCTCGAATTATCCTTTGAAGAATATTTTATGATCAACAAAGGAGGGGTAGCATCATGAAGAAATATTTCCGTTTTTTGGTTGAGACAAAATGGCTTCAAACCGCAATCATGTCTGGGATAACTGCAATCCTTTTCATGATTATCTTAGCGATTTTTAGTGATGACTTTCTAAGAAATAACTTTCCCTTAAATTATCCAGGTGTCTTTGGTGTTAGCGGGATCCTCTTGTTTGTTGTTTCTATCATCGTGGTCTTCTTTCGCTTTTCAGCACTAAGAAATCAAAAAGAAGTTGATCTATATTATGGATTACCTATTTCAAGAAAAGATTTATATGCTACTCAATATCTCTTTGGATTGGTTCAGATACTTGTAATCAGTTTCGTTGTCTTCCTTTTTGGGTTCATCGAACTCATCGCTTTGTCATCTGCAGGATATTATGAAGGATTCTTCTTGCTGTATTACCTGATGACGGTTGTTTATTTGGTAATTGTCTACACACTCATGACATATGTTTTCATCAAAGCGAACACGATTGTTGATGGAATCATCTTTGTCATTCTCATTAATATTTTGATGTTGTTTGTCTCACTTTTCATCATGAGACTCAATCAATATACGCTTATGGACCGAATGGCTTTTGTCGTGAGTCCTTATTACAGTCAATCTCTTTTGGCTAGAATACTATTCGCTCAAGCAACACCTAATGCAACATATGTTGTTTTGTTACCTTTTGAATGGATTTTTATTCTGACGAATAGTTTGGTCTATGGACTGCTTTCATGGGGAGCGATCATTGATGTCAAGAAGAGAATCGGTGCAGAAAAAGTTGAGCACATCGGGGATATCTCTAGCCATCGTTTCGGTTATGTGAGTATGATTCCACTTATTATCTTCTTTGGGGTGATTGGTACTGATTTCATGGGTACGATCAGTATATTCTTTAAAGCGATGTTCATAATTGCGGGTTTTCTTGGACTTTTTGTCTATCGTAGAGGGGTTAAGATTACTTTAAAGGATAGTGCCTTGGTGATGATACCTTGGGCACTTGGGATTTTATTTACACTCATCCTTCGTTAATTATTCGTAAATAAACGCGAAGATGGTTCCCGTTGGTATCAATCTTTATAAACTATGTTATGATGAACCTATATCATCCATACTGGGGGAGATTGTGATTAGCGATAGATTTTTTCCTATGAATTGATGATAAAGGAAATGAGAGTGACTTAATGTGACCATTATATCATTGACTAAACGATCGATATACTATATCTTTGGTTGGCTGATCATCCCATTTTTACTCGTCGACAATTTTAAAGATATCAATTTAGCACTAATCATTACGCTTGGAATTCTATTCGTTATCATTATTATCCTCAACATTCGAGGAATCATCGGAAGAATCAAGTTTGAAGAGGAAGTGCTTGATATCGATAGTGATTATCGATTTGATCATGAAGAGCAACTCCAAAAAGCCTATACGATTATCTATAAAGACATTAAAAAGATCACATTAGAAGAACATGACCCCATCAACAATACGAGAAATCAACCCCTTGTTCGCGGGCTCAGAAGTGATCATCTTCATAAGATTAAATACGGCAGAGAACCCTATGAAGTGATGGTGTTTGAATTAAGTAATGGACAAAAAGCTAAATTGATACTAAATGCTTTTTCGAAGAAGCAACAGTCCATGATTTATCAGAACTTAAATGACAAAGGATTGATACTACCAAAACCAAGTGAAGTGTTAAAGAGTCAATCTCCCTTTGTGTTTAGAAAGCTATGGGATATCTTCACATTTCTGTTTCTCTTCGTGTTTTTCGCTCAAGTGGTTCATGCTCGAATTTTCGGTGGTAATGCAACACCAATCCCAGAAGATCTTTTGGTCTATAATCCCAATGGTTATTATCTTATTAGCCAAGGTGTGGCAACAGAAGTCTCTTATTCCATTTGGCTTACCAACTATATCTTGATTTGGATTGCGTTCCTTCTCCTAATCACGATCACGATTTTGAGTATTTTGCATTTGATCCAAAAATATCATCATAGAAAAACAAAGGTTGCATAAATTGCAATCTTTTTTATTGATTGTCATGAAACATGCATACGTATTGTCATTCACCATATTACATGATAAAATATAAATATCAAAAAATGATATCAAATAACGATATGAGGTAATCACATGCAGAAACTCAAACAAAAATTGTATCTAGGATTTCTTCACATGCATATCCTATATCATGCAAATAAAGAACCTTTCTATGGCGTATGGATGATGGAAGAACTCAAAGAACATGGGTATCAAATTGGACCTTCGCACATTTATCCCTTGCTCAATAGTTTAGAAAAAGAAGGTTTACTATCTGTTGAGCATAAGATTATCGATCGGCATCAACGTAAGTATTATCGGATTACAAGCGAAGGTCAATTGGTATTGAAAGACCTCATGGGAAAACTCAAAGAACTCTCAAACGAACTATTTGAAGATGACTTTGGAGGAAATCATCATGCAAAATAACGATAAAAAGAAAGCTTATATATTTCTCCTGCTCGTCGGAATTATCGCTTTGTTATCCGATTTCACACATGAAGGGGCGAGAAGTATCTATGGTCCCTATCTAGGATTAATCGGGGTGTCTGCTTTTCTAATTTCTTTAACAGCAGGACTCGGTGAATTCATCGGTCAAGCGTTGAGAATCGTCACGGGATGGATCGCAGATAAAACTAAGAAATACTGGTTTATGATGATCTTGGGTTATTCAATTAATCTACTTGTGATTCCATTATTGATGTTTGTGGATGCGACGATTTGGCAAGTTGCGATCATCCTCATCCTCTTAGAACGTGTGGGAAAAGGCATTCGAGCACCGGCAAAAAGTGCGTTAGTCTCTTTCACAACCTCACACATTGGGACGGGTAAAGCTTTTGCTCTTCAAGAACTGATGGATCAGATTGGCGCTTTCCTCGGACCCCTCTTTGTCTTTTTAATTTTAAACCTTAATCAGGGAACTGAACTTGATGGTTATCATCTCGCGTTTGGACTGCTAGGTATATTTGCGATTATGACACTCGTTATTATCGTTTATGCCAAGACCAAATACCCACATCCTGATCATATGGAAGTACAAACCAAGAGCCAAGGATTTAAGGGAAATACATCACTTATCTATTATCTGATTGCTGTATCACTCATTGCGATTGGATTTATTGATTATCCCGTTTTAGCGTTTCATCTTTCAAATACAAATTCAATCAATGTGATCTATGTACCCTTACTTTACTCAATGGCCATGGGCGTCGATGCGATATCCGCGCTCTTTTTCGGGTATACTTATGATAAGAAAGGTGTCAGCATTCTTCATCTTTCTATCCTATCCTCCATTCTTTTTGTTCCCATCTTTTTCCTGATTGATGGAACGGTAGGGATAATTTTGGGGATGGTGTTATGGGGGATCTCCATGGGTGCGATGGAATCCATCTTAAAAGCTGTCGTTGCTTCCTTAGTCTCAAAAGATAAACGTGCGACAGCCTATGGCATCTTTTACACCGTTTTTGGTGGAGCGTGGTTTTTAGGTTCAGCAATCATTGGTTTTCTCTATGAACAAAATACGTTATATGTGGTGATCTTTTCAATCGTGATGGAAATCCTTGCGATGATTGCCCTCATGATTTATATCAAACAACATAAAAAGGAGAATGATCATGCAGTTATCACACCCTAAGATAAAATGGTCAACATTTTTAAAGGATGTTCTTATCTGTTCACTTGGTGCTTACGGAGGACCTGAAGCCCATTATGGCGTTTTCACCGATCAGATGATCGTCAAAAAACAATACTTAACAGAAGATGAACTTGTTGAGTTAATTGCCCTAACAGGGATGCTGCCAGGCCCATCCTCCACACAAACCATCATTTCGATTGGCTATAAAGTTGGAGGTCCTTTATTAGCCTTCTTAACCTTATTAGTATGGGCTCTTCCCGCCATTGTCATCATGACGGTTTTCTCTTTCATGTATGGATTCCTTGCTAGAATTAACTTAGATGCGAATGGACTTCGCTATATCGGTCCCATGGCTGTAGGCTTCATCGTCGTGGCTGCTTACCGAATCGGCCGAAAAGTCATCAAAGGATACTTAACACTGTTCTTGTTTCTTGCAGCTGGCATCATTACTTACTTTTTAAGACAACCTTGGGTTTTTCCTTCTGTACTCATTCTTGGTGGACTTGCAACAGCATTTGCAGCTAAAGAAAAAGGCATTTGGCATCATGTTAAACTCACACCACCATGGAAATTTTTCCTTCTCTTTCTCCTCTTTGCTATCGGTACATTTGTGTTAAGTTTATTCATCGATCATCGAGTCCTCTTCATGTTTGATCATTTCTATCGATATGGATATTTGGTTATCGGTGGTGGTCAGGTCGTTATACCCTATATGTTCTCTGATCTTGTAGAAACATTCCAGTTCATGACAGCCAATGAATTTCTCACCGGTTTTGGGCTCGTCCAGGGAATCCCGGGTCCCATGTTCAGCTTTAGTGCATATGCTGGTGGTCTTGCAGCACGTGACTTATCTTCATTCACTCAAATACTTTCTGCACTAGCTGCTGGCATAGGTATCTTTCTGCCAGGAACGTTATTGATCTTCTTTGTTTATCCTATGTGGGAACAACTTAAAGAGATGAAAGGAATTAAACTCTCATTAAAAGGGATTACTGCAGTTGCTGGAGGATTAATCACCACTGCAGCCATCATCTTGATGAGAGAAAGTGGATTCTCACTTGAAAACCTGATGGTTTTAGCAATAACCATCGCTTTACTTCTGACCAAAAAAGTTCCAGCTCCAATACTCGTTATTCTATCGATTCTTGCTGGATTTATCATTTAGAAAATTAGCCATCAAATTTGCTGGCTTTTATTTTATAATAGAATTAGCGTTACATTGAGGGGGTCACCCTTCGTAGAGGAGGATTTTTTATGTTTACATTAGTATTTACCCTAGTTTTATTTGTGATGACTTTCTTATTATTATCTTATGACATGAGATCTCGTCGTTTTCATCTCAATAAGAAAGTATTGTTATCGCCTTTGGTATTTCTCTTTTTATTCACTGCAGCTATCACGAAAGTGGATGCCAATACGGTAGGCATTGTTTACCATCCTTTTCAAGGCGGGATTCAAGATGCAGTTCTAACAGAAGGTTTTAAAACAAAGAATATTTTCGCGACTGTGACCAAAATATCAACCACCAACCGTACAGCATACTTAGAAGTCGCAGGTCAAACCAAAGATAGCATCTATGCAGATTTCCAAATAACACTTGTTTATCGTATTGAAGCAGTGAATGCAGGTCGTTTTTATAAAGTCACAGGGCATAATGATATTCAAGCTGAACAATTAAACTCAATCACCAAAGAAGCTCTACAATCAGCTACCACCAACTATGATATCTACCTAATCTTAGGGGAAGATCTAGAAACCGTACGTATCGATTTCACCACACGTCTAGCCACACTATTATCCTCACGTTATCATATCACGTTAGTCTCTGCCTCGTTTGACGACATCGATGCTGGTGCAGATATTGAACAGATTATTCAAGATAAAGCACAAGCAATTCAGTTGATTGAAATTGCTGAACAAGAAAGACAACGTGCTGAAGTTGAAGCAGAAACTGCGATTATCCGTGCGAATGCGGATGCAAGTGTGACGATTATTGCTGCGGAAGCCCAAGCAGAAGCGCAGATCATCTTAAATAGCGTCACAATCAACGCGATCAATCAGATGTACATGGGGCAATTTTCAGAAGGAGAAGATACTGCAACTCCAGCCGTTTATGGGTATCTGACGATTCAAGAAATTACGGCAACCATTTTGAAACAGCAATACTATGATACATGGGATGGTGTTTTACCCACTGTTATTACCGATGGTGCAGGGTTAATTGTTAATCCATAAATCTTAGACTCATAATTTTAGCATCTTTCAAAGATCATTTTTTCCATATGACTTACATGAAAGCATCGTTTGCGCGATGCTTTTTCTTTGATACCGGTTTTACACAAACAAAGTAGGATCATTAGCATATAATGAAATTAGAAGGTATGATAGGAGGTATATTCATGCAACCATGGTTAAAAAGCGTTCATTCTGATGGATCCAAACTTTTTGTTTCAAACCCAACACCTAAAAGGGGAGAAACGATTACCATTAAGCTTCGGGTCATTGAAAAATCACCCATCACCCATGTCATTTTTCGCACCAAACTCAATGGAGTAGAAATTCAACAGGTGATGGAACCCTGTGAAGTCATCGACAAACTCATCTACTATCAAACAAAAGTGACTATTTATGAAGATGAAATCCATTACCATTTTTACTTGGTGACAGATGAAAAAGTCTACTATTATAATCAAAAAGAGATTACAGATTATATTCCCACCGAAACCTATGATTTTCGTATCCTTGTTGATTATGAACAACCGACATGGGTAAAATCCACCGTTTTCTATCAAATATTCCCCGAACGTTTCTTTAATGGCAATCCCGAAAATGATGTTGTTGATGGTGAGTACAGTTTTGATGGAGGGATCACCAAGAAAGTCAAAGATTGGAACACTGTCCCGCTCTTTTATAAAGAGACCAAAGCACTCGATTTTTATGGGGGAGATCTTGATGGAATCACCATGAAAATCCCGTATTTAAAAGCGTTAGGTGTTAACGCAATTTACCTAAATCCGATTTTTTATGCAGCCACCGTACACAAATATGACTGTTTGGATTACTTTCGTGTCGATCCACATTTTGGGGGCGATCAAGCACTGATTGATTTGGTCAATGAGCTTCATAAGAATGACATGAAGATTATTTTGGATGTGTCGATCAATCATACAGGGACTGCCCACAAGTGGTTTAACAAAGATGCACTCTTTTTTGAAAAAACAGTAGGTGCCTATCATAATCCACAGTCCGTTGAACGACAATACTATTTCTTTAGTGATGATCATTCGTACAAAGCTTGGTTTGATGTTCCTACCCTACCTACCCTAAACTATACCTCAAAAGCACTACGTGAGATCCTTTATGAGGGTGAGGATTCCATGGTCAAAAAATGGCTAAAACCTCCCTTCAATATCGATGGATGGCGCTTTGATGTCGCGGATATTATGGCCAGAAATGATCTTATCCAATTACACCATGAAGTATGGCCAGGTATACGGAAAAGCATTAAATCGGTTAATCCTGAAGCGTACATTCTTGGCGAGGATTGGAGTGACTGTGCTGAATTTCTCAATGGTGATGAACTCGATTCTGCAATGAATTACTTTGGGTTTGCACGACCTGTTCGAGAATTTGTCGGTGAAACTGACCTATTTAATCGTAGAAATCCACTACTCAACAACAAACCTTATCGAAGTACAGCCATTCATCTACATGAGCGCATCATGAACTACCTCGCAAAACTACCTTTCGTTATCTGGCAAAATCAGTTTAATCTATTAGATAGCCATGATGTTTCAAGACTGCACAACAATCCTAAGATCCATCCAGGTGACTATTGGGCAGCAGTGATTCTGATGATGACGATGCCAGGTGCAGCCAATGTATATTATGGCGATGAAATTGGCATCGATGGAAGACTTGATGATAACGAAGGATTTCGTTACCCCATGCCATGGGATAAGGTAGATACAAGTAGTCTAACCTATAAAACCTATCAAGCATTGATCAAACTCAAAACATCTAAAAAAGTATTTGGTGAAGGTAGTTTTAAAGTGATGGTTGCTGAACATCGTGTATTCAGCTTCGTGCGCTTTACCAAAGAGGATGTTTGGCTTATTGTGACATCGACGGATGATGAAGAAAGATTACTCAGCCTTCCCCTTCATTATGTAGGTGTTGAGGACTTTTCAAAGAAAGAAGACTATTTAAAACAAAAACTACATTACCAGGTGATGGATCAACACCTTTATTTAAAAGTTGTTCCTCACACCTCTTATGTCATTGAACTCACAAAATAAAAGACGTCAAGCGACGTCTTTTTTCTTAGTTTGTTTCTGATAAAGATACTCACCCATATGGACAAACTTTGTCGGCAAATAGGGAACATCAAGTTCGAATTGATAGATTTGATAGCCCTCATAAATTTGGATATTTCGTCCGATATCTGAAGGAAGTGTCGGTGTACTTGAAATATGGAAGGATTGAGAAACCTCTTTCCCATCGATCGTTCCATGATAAGTGTAGCCATGTTGGTCTAGAGAGACTTCACCTTGACCAACCTCAACTAAGCGATCTTTTCGAAAGGATTGGAGTCGACATTTACCCTTTAATGAGTAAGTGGGATTCTTTTCCATGTTTTCAATCAAGCGATCTCTTTGTTGAAAGAAGAGGTCATCGATGCCTTGCTGATCTAATCGTCCATATTGATCATAAACCATTTCGTGATGACATGAGGGACAGATCAAACGGTCTTTATGTGCTTCTAGACCTTCATGAAGACATTTTGGGCATTGATAGATGACATTT
>JBBIMC010000041.1:0-9413 GCA_037444605.1 Mycoplasmatota bacterium
ATAATCAGACTCAGTGGTTTCGATGAGTTCATCAAAGAGGTCATCCGCGGTTAGAATCCCTAGAATATGGAGGTTAGGATCTAAAACAGGAATAACATTTCTATCGTAATTTACCACGGTTTGAATCGCTTTTTCAATGGGCTCGTCAAAATAGATAAACTGGAAATCTTCCTCCATAATTTTCTGAATGGACGTGGAACTTCTGGCAATGATGAGATCTTTTAAATCAACATAACCTAACATTTTTCCTTCTTGATCCACGACATAGATCGTATCGATATAATCAATGTCTCTAGAGTCTTTGATCACATGATCGGTTGCTTCTTTAATGGTATTATCAATCGAAATCGTCATAAAATCGGGTGACATAATGGAGGCTGCTTCATCTTCATCATAGGTGAGTAATAACGCCATCGTCTTCTGCTTAATCTTTGGTAAATATCCCATCATTTGAATCCGAAGATCATCATCGATATCACTTAAAAATTCCTTCAAGTCATCAGATTCCATGTTGCGGAATAACGAGCGTTTTTTGACATCATCCAGATAATTGATGAGATCGAGTTGATCATCAACATCGAGTTCAACAAACATATCGGTCATCTTATCAAGACCCATTAAGTCTAATAGTCGCTTCTTTTCTTCATCTTCAAGATTGGGATAAAGCCCCGACAAGTCATAGGCTAATATAGGTTTAATGGTTTTCTTAAATTGCGTATCATTAGCTTTGAAGTTTAATTTTTTCATCCAATCAAACCTCCTAGCAATAATGTCGCCATCCCAAAATAAACAAGGGAAGCTGTCACGTCAATTAAAGTCGTAATAAAAGGACCCGATGCGACAGCGGGATCTAATCGAAGACTATGGAGTCCTATGGGTATGAGAATTGCTAAAAGAGGAGCTAAACTCAGCATCACCCATAAGGAAAGACCGATGATCGCACTGATCATGATGGCATGATCGGTCATATTATCGTTGATAAATGAAAAAAGATACGTTACTGCAAACGCAATGATTCCAATAACAAGACCATTGAGCATGCCTGTCAAAATCTCTCGGATTGAATTTTTAAATAGTCCCTTTTCATGAGATGCAATCATCTTTAGCGTGACCGCAAGTGTTTGAGTCGCCACATTCCCTGCAGATCCCAAAATAAGGGGTTGAAAGACGATTAAAATGGCTACTGCGGTAATGACATGCTCAAATTGACGCGTCACCATCGAAAGAGGGATAGACACGATGAGCAGTGTGAAAAGCCATGGTAAACGGTGAAGAGCTGTTCTTAATGAGCCGTGCTCTTCCTCGGTTTCAGGTAAGGCAGCGAGCTTTTCATAATCTTCTTGGGCTTCTTCTTGATAAATATCTAAGGCATCGTCTAAGGTAATCATCCCAACCAGTTTAAGTGTTTCATCAAGCACAGGCATTTCATAAATCCCATAGTTTCTAATGCTTTGAACGGTCTTACTGATCGGATCCTTATCGTAAACAAAGGGGTATTCTTCGATGAGTTCGCTGACCTCCATAGGAGATTTAGCTTTCAAAAGCGCTCTTAATGTTATCGAACCTACATAGGTACCATCTTCTTCAGTAATAAATAAGGTATTGATGGATTCGACTTCGTCAGCTTCTTTAATCACTAATTTCGTTGCGTGTTTGACATCCATTTTAGGATGAAGTTCGATGAGTAAATTGGTCATCGCTGATCCGGTTTCATCCTCATCATATCCAATGAGTTCTAGAACATCAGAATCTTCACCTAATTTTTCAATTAATTCAGTTTGATCTTCCTTTTCAAGTTCCTGAATAATATCTGCTGCGTCATCAGGTTCCATCATTTCTACAAGTTCAACCTGCTTGTCCAAATCAAAGTCAGTAAGAACTTCAGCTGCGTCTTCTGCTTCAAGATAACTGACAAGTTCCGCTAATTTTTCACTACTTAATAATGGATAGACTAAAGATTTTTCTTCATCGTTTAATTCGTTAAAAAGATTGGCTAAATCATGCGCATGTGTATCCTCAACAAACTTCATCAATTCTTTTCTATTTTCATTTTGAAGCAACTCTTTGAGCATACACCTCACCAACCTTTCATTTTATGTTTTCATGATTTTACCAAACAGCATGGAAGCCGTTTTTAAGGTCAAATTTTTTATATTATCTTGAGACTTAATAACAATCATGCCATTAAATTGATTCTTTTCTATGACTTCAAATTCTTGATAAAGCGCAATGTCTTGCTCGTTTAGATATGTTAGTAATTCTTTGTGATCCAAAACTCGCATTAAAACAAACCTTTCACCAGGTTTTGTCTCTAAGAGCGATGTTGTCGCAACTTCTAACGTATGACCTGAAAAATCAGGGATCGGATTGCCGTGTTGACAAAATTTGGGTTCCCCTAAAAACTGATAAAGTCTTTCTAAGACATCGTGAGTGGTAGCATGCTCCAGTTGTTCTGCAGCATCATGAACATTTTCCCAGGGGAATCCCAATTTTTCCGTGAGAAAAACTTCCCAAATGCGATGAGCTCGAACCATTCGAATAGCAACATCTTTTCCCTTCTTTGTCAGGGATATCCCTTTGTAAGGAATAAAGTTGACTAAATGCTTTTGCACGAGTTTTTTGATCATTTCATTCACACTTTGATCGGTAAATCCTAAGCGATCTGTGAGTTCATTTGATTTGATCAATGACTGTTTACGCTCAACGGTTAATTCGTAGATCGATTTTATATAATCTTCTTCCGCTCGATTCATCCTCACACCTCTATCCTAATGCGACATCTAAAACCATCATAATAATAAATCCAATCATGACACCCAATGTGGCATAGTGAGCACCTTTAGGTGTTTGTTTTTGTTGTGCTTCGGGAATGAGTTCTTCCACGACAACGTAAATCATAGCTCCTGCAGCAAACGCGAGAGCATAAGGCAATACTGAAGATACATAAGTGACCAATATAGCACCTAAAACTGCTGCGACAGGTTCAACTAAACCTGATGCTTGACCGAGCATAAATGCTTTGGTACGACTCATCCCTTCTTGTCGTAATGGAATTGAGACTGCTGCACCTTCTGGAAAGTTTTGAATCCCAATCCCAATGGCTAGCCCAACGGCAGAAAGCGTCGCTGCCACAAGATCACCAGAGAAATATTGAATAGCCCCAAAGGCAACACCAACTGCTAGCCCTTCAGGAATATTATGGAGTGTTATGGCGAAGACTAATAAAATGTTTCGTTTTAAGTTAGTCTTAATCCCTTCTTTATCATGATTAAAACCAAAATGCATATGTGGAACAATCTTATCGGCGAGATAAAGGAATACTCCACCTAAAGCAAAACCAATCGCGACAACAACCCAGGCAGTGACCCCTTGATCTTCTGCCATATTGATTGCGGGTGATAACAAACTCCAAAATGAAGCGGCTATCATCACCCCTGATGCAAAACCAAGCATCAAATTAAACATATTACGCTGAATGTTTTTAAAGAGGAAGACAAGTGCAGCCCCAATGGCTGTCATTCCCCATGTAAAGAGCGTCCCTAACAATGCTTGTACCCAAACCTCTAATCCCATAAACCATGTAAGCATAGTGATCCACCACCTCTATATTAAGGTAATCCTTAATTCTATTTTAAGTATACTCCTCATATTATAACAAGTCAACAATATTTGTAAGATTGAAAGACATAAAAAAATAGGTACTACAAGTACCTACTCTCAATCGTTCTTATCCTTTTAAGATAGCATCGATGTCCTTAATCTCATCTTCTGTAAAATCCAGATGCTCCAATGTCTTTAAGTTTTCGTGAAGTTGGGAGATCTTTGAGGTTGAAATAAGGGTTGATGTCATATAAGGGTTTCTTAAAACCCAAGCAAGCGCGAGTTGCGCTATACTTTGTCCTCTTTTTTGTGCAACTACATCAAGTTTTTTTAATATCTCTCTAAGTTCGGGTGTAATATCTTTTTCTTTTAACCACATTGAGTTGGGGTTTTTTGCTCGCGAGTCCTCAGGAATGCCTGCGATATATTTGTTCGTGAGTTTGCCTTGAGCTAACGCAGAAAAGCAAATAGTCCCCACACCGAGTTCATGTTGTGTTTCAAGCAAATGGTCTTTTTCAATCCATCGATTAAGCATGGAATACGAGGGCTGAGTGATCACGTAAGGTACATGAAGCTCATCTAAGATCTGATGGGCACGTTTGAGTTGTTCGCTATTATAATTGGAAAGCCCAACATAAATCGCTTTTCCTTGTAAGACGATATCACGCATTGCAAGCATGGTTTCTCTTAAATCCGTCTCATAATCAAAGCGATGATGATAGAAAATATCAACATAATCCAATCCCATACGCTTTAAGGATTGATCAAGGGATGCCATTAAATACTTTCTCGATCCAAAATCACCGTATGGACCTTGCCACATGTAGTATCCTGCCTTGGTCGAAATAATCAATTCATCACGGTATGCTCTTAGTCCATCATCTAAGATTCTGCCAAACATACTTTCCGCATATCCTGGAGGAGGTCCGTAATTATTGGCGAGATCAAAATGAATGATCCCGTGATTAAATGCTGTGAAAATCATTTCTTTACAGGCTTCATAATCGTTATCTTTCCCAAAGTTTTGCCATAAGCCAAAGGACAAAACAGGGAGTTTAAGACCTGTCTTTCCCGCACGACGGTAGATCATTTTTTCATATCTGTCTTTGTCTGCTGTAAACATTTTATCGCTTCCTTCCATTCTTATTGTAATGAGTTTTTTTCTAATTGTCAAAAAGAAAAAACTTAGCAATCGCTAAGTTTAATTCTCGCTTGTCTCGAGTATAAGCGGTGATTCTTTTTCTTCGTATTGAAGTTTGTATAGATTGTAATACAGACCACCAAACTTCAAGAGTTCTTGGTGACTACCTTCTTCTTTGATTTCACCTTTTTGCATGACGATAATCTTATCGGCATGCTGAATGGTGGATAGTCGGTGAGCGACGATGAGCATCGTCGAGATATTCATCATTTTTTCCAACGATTCTTGAATCAAGCTTTCTGTTTCACTATCAATGTTTGCAGTCGCTTCATCCAAAATCATCAAACTTGGTTTGTAAACCAGTGCCCGGGCAAAACTGATCAATTGACGTTGCCCCGCAGAGAAGTTATTTCCCCGTTCTAAGACGACATGATCATAGGAATCTGGTAATCGTTCGATAAATGTATTTGCCCCGACATATTCACTTGCGTGAATGACTTCATCGCGTGTGATCGATTCATCGCGTAAAGTAATGTTCTCACTGATGGTTCCACTGAATAAAAAGACATCTTGCAGCATTTGACCGATATGTTTTCTTAAGGAAGAGCGCTTGATCTTTTTAATATCGATTCCATCGATTAAAATTTGACCTTTTTGAATCTCGTAATTACGCACAATCAATCCTAAAATCGTTGTTTTCCCTGAACCTGTAGCACCAACGAAGGCAACTGTATCCCCAGGATTCACCTTGAAGCTTATGCCTTTTAGCACCCATTCATCAGGTATATACGAGAACCACACATCTTTAAACTCGATTTGCCCTGTGAATGATTCAAGTTCAATCGCTTCAGGGTCATCAGTGATTTCAGGTTTGGTATCGAGAACATCAAAGACTTTTTCTGCGGATGCAAACGCATTTTGGAGAGTGTTAAACTGTTCAGCAAGTTGTTGAATGGGTTCGAAGAAATCGCCCACATAATTATAATATGTAAAGAGGAATCCTGCAGTGATAATTCCTGCCAGCACTTCTTGATATCCAATATAGAGGACTAAAAGTAATCCAACAACAGAAAATGCATATATTGTAGGACGATAGATTCCAAAGACAAGAATTTCTTGTAGGTAACTATTTCGTAATCTCAAACTGTTGTCCTTAAATTCGTTTTTCTTCTTTGTTTCCTGATTGAAGATTTGTGTCACCTTCATCCCGGATAGATTCTCCGATAAGAAAGCATTGACTTCAGAGACGTTTTGTCTGACGCGTCTATAGGATGCTCTTGAATACTTGCGAAAGACAATGGTTGCTAAAAAGACAAGTGGAATGACAAGAATAACAAACAATGAAATCTTCCAACTGATAATGAAGATTACGATTAAAATAGCGAAAAGATATAACACATTTCGAACGAGGTTGACACCCACATTGGTGTACATTTCACTGATGGTATTCGTATCATTGCTGACTCTGGTGACAAGTTTACCGACAGGGACTTGATTAATTTGACCAATCGTGAGATTTTCAATGTGATTAAACACTTGATCACGGAGGGATACCACGGTCTTTTGTCCTACTTTTTGTAGCATCAAGCTTTGAACATAAGCAACAAAGTTACCAATCGCAAGCAATACAACGAAAAGCAAAGACAGATAAACCATGAATTCAATCTTTCCTTCACGTGTTAACGAGTTATCACTTACGGTATCGACAGTAAGCCCGATCAAGAGCGGTGGCATGAGTTGAATGCCTAAACCAACAAACATTAAGATGATGATGATAATAAATTCTTTCGTATAAGGTTTTGCATAACTTAAAAGACGTCTAATGACCTCTTTATCACTGCGCTCTCTCGTATTATCCTTGAAGTCCTTCATGGTTTGCACCCCCTTCCACGAGATTTTCAAGTGTTTGACGTTTCACCATATCCTGATAGAGGGGTGAGGTCTTCATCAATGTTGCATGGTTGCCAATAGCGACAACCTTTCCTTGATCTAAGAGAATAATCTTATCCATTTTCTTCACAGTTGAAATACGGTGAGCGATAAAAATGGTTGTTCTTCCTTTGCGAATACGATGTAGGTTTTTAATAATGGCTTCTTCAGTCTTCGTGTCCACCGCTGAGACAGAATCATCTAAAATTAAGATCTCAGGATCTTTGGTTAATGCACGTGCGATGGAAATACGTTGTTTTTGTCCTCCGGACACGGTGACTCCACGTTCACCTAAAATCGTCTCAAACTGATCTTTGAATTCAATAATATTCTCATAGACATCCGATAGTTTTGCAGATTCAATCACATCGTTTGTTTGTGGATGGTCTAGAGCAAAACCGATATTATTGGTAATTGTATCAGAGAACAAGAAGTTATCTTGAGGAACATAACCCATCGTTTGTCTAACCGATTTTATCGTAAGTTTCATGATATCATGACCATCAAGGTAGATCATTCCTGGTTGAAGGTTATACGTTCTTAAGAATAGATCGACAAGAGAGGATTTTCCGCTTCCTGTGCGACCAAGAATTCCTACCATCTCACCTTGTTTGATCTCAAAAGACACATCATGCAAAATCGGTTGATCACCATCGGGATATTGAAAGGTTAAATGATCGACTTTAAGTGTTCCTTTTAAATCGGTGACATCATACGCATCTTCACTATCCTTCACATCCAGTGGATGATTCAAAAACTTTTCAAGACGTGTAGCGGATGCTTTCGCTTGACTCTGAATATTAATAAATTGTGATAATGCCATTGTCGGCCATATCAGGGTAAAGAAATAGGATAAGTATTCTGTGAGCTGTCCAGAAGTCAAGTCTGTCGCAGTACCATTAATCACAGATAAAGAACCTAAAAGAACAATGACAAGGATCACGATATTCAATGCGATACCAATCAAGATATTGACAATAATGATGTATTTCATGAAACGAATATTCTTATCATATAAATCCATGTTTCGATCATTGAAAAGAATCGCTTCTTTTACTTCACGAACAAAAGCTTTAATCACTGTGATTCCAGAGAAATTTTCTTGGGTAAAGTCTGATAATCGTTCAAAGGAGTCCTGACGATCTTTGAATCGCTTCGAAATGGTTTTTCGGATGAACACCAACGCAATCGTCATAAAGACCATCGGGATCACTGCATAAAGTGTGAGCCGAGTATTAAGATTAAACATTCGGTAAAGGGCAAATCCACCGAGCATTAATCCATCAACAAGCATCAAAACACCAGGACCAAACGACATCCGAATCGCTTCTAGGTCATTAATAAAGTAGGTCATGAGTCCGCCGACCTTTTCCTGACTATAGAAACTTTGGGATAGTTTAGTTGCGTGACTAAACATCACATTTCTCAGTTCATATTCAATACGACGAGATGCTCCAAAAATCGTATATCGCCATAGAAAACGACCTAAAGTAATAAATAGAGCTAAAACACCAATGCGAAGAATGGATTGTTCAATCAGCGCTCTATCAGGTGATGTAGACTTTAAGGTATCGATAATTCCTCCCACGAGTTTGGGAATATCGAGTTGGATCCAGTCCACCGCAATTAAAACGAAAACACCCACAATAAAGTAGAGGGCATATTTCGCATAATATCTACGGAAATGTTTGCCTAATAACATGATGTATTCCTTTCCAAGACAAGGGTCTTGACAAATCAAAAGACGTTCGAGACGTCTTTTGATTAAACAATGAAATCTCTTTTATATAATTATTCTACTACAATGCGGACAACATCGCCATCTTTGGATTCAACATTGACGATTTCACCCATGACGCCTTGGCTGATCATTTGGATGAGTGCATCGATATCAATATCCGCATCTTCTAAGTTGACATTGAATTTTCCAGTCTTTAAAAGTTTGGCGAATTCAACAGGAATTTGAATTTTAATGACATCACCTTCGCTGGAATCAACAAAGATCTTCAGCATACGGAATGGCGCCTTTTTTCCTTCAGATTCAGGAAAAACTGGAATTGCTGGTACTTCGGGAACTTCAATAGCAAGGGCAGATAAAAGTTTTTCAGCTTCGTCTGCTTTAATAATTCCTTTGGATAATAAATCGAGTATCTTCATTCTTTCTTCTTTTAATTGATCTTTTGACATGGTATCTCACCTTTCCTTTTTTAGATTACTTTTTCTTCAACAATTCGAGCGCATCAGTGACTGAGATTTCGCCCTTTTCGATCTTTTCTAAAATGCTTGATTTATTAACCTTGGGTTGAACTTCTTCTTTTTCTTGAGCTTTGATGAAGGTATCATCATCTTCAGATACGGAATAGCCTAAACCGACGATGACGTCATCAAGCATTTTCTTAACGGTTGGATAACTGATGTTGAGTTCTTTTTCAATCGCTTTAATGTTTCCGCGATTTTTAATAAAGATTTCAATAAAGTAGAGTTTTTCGGTTTCAAGATAATTGAATTTTGATAATGTGAAGGATCCTTCTACGGATGTTCCACAATGATCGCAATGCAATTTTTGAACACGCAATTCGTGTTTACATACAGGGCATGTGGATAATACAGGGTTTACTTTTAAATTTTTTTCCATCTTTCTTCTCCTTAAATCGTGTAGATTTTAATTTTTTCGTTGGTCTTGGTTAAGACGTTAACTTTAACACCTCTGATTGATATGAGATCTATCAATTCACTTGCGGTT